>NZ_DF968243.1:0-132731 GCF_001270025.1 Streptomyces azureus
GGAGGGTGGGCGCGGCGGCACCCCGCAGCGCCGGGTTGCGCACGCCCCCGAGCCCTACACCGTCTCCAGATACAGGTTCACGTACCGCTCCACGTCCACGTCCAAGGCCACCTCCACCAAGGCCTGTTCACGCATGCCCTCGTGGATCTCCGACTCCCCGGGCCGTGGCCGGCGGTCGACGATCGTCTGGCCGCGCGCGGGCCCCGGCGCCAGGACGACCTCGACCGGCAGGCGCTCGGTGGTCAGGCCCTTCGGGTCGACGACCGCGCAGACCGCACCCGCGTCACCGAGGCCGCCCATGGGCGTGGGATCGCCGGACGTGGCGGGGTCCCGGTGGGCGAGCAGTTCACCGGCCATCCGCAGGCTCGCCTCCGGGCTCGCCCGCAGCCGCTGCACCTCCCCCGCGGGCACCAGGACCTTCTTGAACACGTCCAGCCCGTACATCGTGATCGGCACACCCGCGGTGAGCAGGACCGCGGCGGCCTCCGGGTCGTGCCACACGTTGAACTCCGCGACCGGCGTGGCGTTCCCCGTCGCCACCGCGCCGCCCATGAACACGATCCGCTCGATGTTGCGGGTCACCTCGGGGTGCGTCCGCAGCAGCAGCGCGATGTTCGTCAGCGGCGCCATGGGAATCAGCGTGACCGGCCTCGGCGAGGCGAGGATCTCGCGACGCAGCAGCGTCACCGCGTCCACGTCGACCGGCACACGGGTCGGCGCGGGCAGCCCCAGATCGCCCATCCCGTCCTGCCCGTGCACATGCCGTGCCGTCCGCACGGGCTCGATCAGCGGACGCTCGGCACCCCGGGCGACGGGAATGTCACCGGCGCCGGCCACCTCCAGCACGGTCAGGGTGTTGCGGACCACGCCGTCCACGTCCGTGTTCCCGGCCACGCAGGTGATCGCCCGCACGTCGAGTGCCGGGTGCCGTACGGCGAACAGCAGGGCGAGGGCGTCGTCGACGCCGGTGTCGCAGTCGATGATCACCGGGATGCGCTGACCGTCCGTCACGACTAGGCCTCCTTTCGCTCCGGCCGCTCCCGGGCGGGGCGGCACCCGCGACCCTACGGCCTGGGGTGGTGATGATTCCGGTGCGGGCCGCCGCTCGTTATCGGGGAGAGCCGACGAAGGAGATCCGCCATGCCCGCACCAGGACCCGCGAAGCAGCCCACGACCGAACTCGACGCCCGTTACAGTTCCGCGCTCAATCCGCGGCCGGGTGCCTCGAACGCCACCGCCGTCGCCTGGACCGAGGCCCAGCGGCATCTGGAGGCCGCCGAGATCTTCTGGGTGTCCACGGTGCGGCCCGACGGCAGACTGCACGTCACGCCCTGCATCGCCGCCTGGCACGACGGAGCGCTGTACTTCTCCACCGGCAGGAGGGAGCAGAAGGCGAAGAACCTCGCGCACGACGCGCACTGCGCGCTGACCACCGGCGCGAACTCGCTCGCCCAGGGGCTCGACCTCGTGGTCGAGGGCACGGCGGAGCCGGTTGCCGACCCGGCGCTGCTGGAGGAGGTGATCACGGCGTTCGAGACGAAGTACGGGCCGCACATCACCTCCCCCGAGGGCACCTTCCACGGCATGGGGGACGCGTTCCGCAGCGGGGACGATGTGGTGTTCGCGGTGGCACCGGCGACGGCGTACGGCTTCGGCCGCGACAACGGCGTCTTCAGCCACACGCGTTGGGCGTTCTGAGCCTGATCAGGCAGCTGCCGGTTCCCACAGACCGGTGGCGCGGGCCGCTACCCGGTCCCCGATACGGCGCAGCAGCTCGGCGGCGGGGAGGGGGTCCGGGCAGTGGCCGTCGCGCACCCGGAGTGCCACGAGCCCGGCGGCGGCCTCCCGCTCGCCGATCACCGCCTGGTACGGGACCAGCCGGGCCTCGCGGACACGGGCGGCGAGGGTGCCGTGCTCGGGGCCGGCGACCTCGGCGCGCAGGCCGAGGTCGTGGGCGCGGCGGGCCAGGGCGTGGGCGTCCTCGCTCTGCTCGTCCCCCACCGGCAGGATCACCAGCTGCACCGGGGCCAGCCAGGGCGGGAAGGCTCCCCCGTGGGCCTCGACGAGGTGGGCGACCGCGCGCTCCACGCTGCCGATGACGCTGCGGTGCACCATGACCGGGCGGTGCTTCGCCCCGTCGGGGCCGATGTAGTGCAGGTCGAAGCGTTCGGGCTGGTGGAAGTCGATCTGGACGGTGGAGAGGGTGGCCTCCCGCCCGGCGGGGTCGGCGATCTGCACGTCGATCTTCGGGCCGTAGAAGGCCGCCTCGCCCTCGGCGGCCTCGTAGGGGATGCCCGAACCGTCCAGGACTTCGCGCAGCAGGGCGGTGGCCCGCCGCCACAGGTCCGGGTCCGCCGCGTACTTGCCGCCCTCGCCGGGGAGGGACAGACGGTGGCGGGCCGCGCGGATGCCCAGGTCCGCGTAGGCACGGCCGATCAGCTCCAGCGCGGCACGCGCCTCCTCGACGGCCTGCTCCAGGGTGCAGAAGATGTGCGCGTCGTTGAGGGTGATGGCCCGTACCCGGGTCAGGCCGCCGAGGACGCCGGACAGCTCCGAGCGGTACATGCCGCCCAACTCCGCCATGCGAAGGGGAAGTTCGCGGTAGCTGTGGGAGCGGGAGCGGTAGATCAGGGCGTGGTGCGGGCACAGGCTCGGGCGGAGCAGGACCTGTTCCGAGCCGAGGTCCATCGGCGGGAACATGTCCTCGCTGTAGTGGTCCCAGTGCCCGGAGATCTCGTACAGCTCGCGTTTGCCGAGGGCGGGCGAGTACACGTGCCGGTAGCCGGCCCGCTGTTCCGCCTCCCGGACGTACTCCTCCAGGGTGTGCCGCACGATCGCGCCGTCGGGCAGCCAGTACGGCAGTCCCGCGCCCATCAGCGGGTCGGTGTCGAAGAGGTTCAGTTCACGGCCGAGCCGTCGGTGGTCGTGCATGGCGTGCTCCTCGGGTCTTGAGGCGAGCACCACACGGCGAAGCTCCGGGGCACTCGCCCCGGGGCTTCGGACATCTGCGTCAGCTGTCAGCGCGCCGGGACACTCTCCGGCGTCGTCGTGAGAGACGGGAACGGCTTGGCGCGCTTCATGGGCGTGACCGTAACAGGAGGGCGGCGTGCGGGGCGACGGCTTTTCCGGGGGCCGGCAGCGCGTGCGCGTCGCGGGCACCGGCCGCGCGTACGCCGCCCTCACCCGAACAGCCCGTCGCACTGGTGTGCCGCCCGTCGCGGTGGTGCCGTAAGGGCATGTACCCGACCTTGGAGAGACCGCCCCGTCCCGAGGCACCTCCATGAACTCCCCGCAGGAGGCCCTCCGATGCCCCACCCTCCGGCCGGCCGACGCGGCCCAGGTGCCCGCGGCCTCCTCGCCTACGCCCTGTCCGTGACGGCCCTGCTGGTCACGGCCGCCTGTTCCGTCCAGGACGAGCCGCGGCCACGGTGGTTCTCCGCCTCCGCCACCCCCACCGGCGCGTCGCCCGCCCACGAGCGGCCCGCGAGCTCCGGTGCCGGCCTCACCGAGGCCCAGGCCCAGGCGGCACTGATCACCGCGGTGGATCTGGGGGAGCCGTGGGGACCGACGCGGGGTGCCAGGACCTGGCGCGACGGGCTGCTCAAGGCGACCACGGAGGACCGTGACTGCCAGCGGCTGCTCGACGTCCTCTACACGGAGGAACTCTTCGGTACCCCGGCCGGCCCGCAGGCGACGGCCGCGTTCGACGACGCCGACACCGACGCCCAGTTGCGCTACCACGTCGCCGTCCACCCCCCGGCGGACGTCGACCGCACCCTGGCCTGGCTGGAGTCGCTGCCGGGGAAGTGCGGCGAGTTCACGGCCGCGACCACGCGTGGCGGCGTCCAGACCGTCCAGGTCGGTGACATGCCGCTGCCGCCGGTGGGGGACGCCCGGCAGGCCCTGCGGGTCACCCTGGCCGGCGAGACGGAAGAGGGGGAGCTGACGTACCTCACGATGGACCTCGCGGCAGTGCGGGTCGGGGAGGAGACGATCACGCTCACCAACGCCGGCCTCGACGAGGTGTACGAGGAGGTCACGCAGCAGACCGCGGAACTCGGGGCGCAACGCCTGTCCGAGATCAGGAAGCAGGGAGAGGCACGGATCTGACACATGCGGGCCGGGGCCCCCGGGCTCCATAACGCTCCGACGCGCCGACCGGATCTCGTCATCGCGATTGGCAACGGGATCTCATCACCACTCCCAGGCCGCCAGCCGAGCCTCGCCCCCATCCCCGCGCCACCAGCCAGGCCACGCCACCGACCGGGCCACGGCCCACTCCCCACGCGCCAGCAGGGCCTCGCCCCTCCCCCACATCACCAGCCAAACCTCGACACCGCTCCCCAGCCGCCGGCCGGGTCTCAGTACCGGTCGAAACGCCTGCGGTGGGCGATCACGTCGCGGGCCGCGGCGAGGGCCGTGCAGTCGCGGGCGAAGGCGTCTGCCCGGAGCCGCGCGAGCGCGTCGTCGGCGCTGATGCCGAGCTGCGCCATGATCATGCCGACGGCCTGGTAGACCTCCTCGTGGTCCGCGCCCAGTCCGCTCAGCCAGGGCTCCTCGTCCCGCCACTCGGCCTCGGCCTCGCGCGGCAGTGCCATCAGGGCCACCGTCATGACACCGGCCACGAGCCGGGCCACGTGCAGTTGCCGGTCGGTGAGCCCGCCGGGGCTGTCGCGGTACAGGTCGAGGGTGCCCACCCACACCGCGTCGCTGCCCAGCGGCACCGCGTACACCGCCCGCACCCCGGCCTCCGTCGCCTGCTGGGCGAAGACCGGCCAGCGGCCCGCGTCACGGCCGGTCGTCAGATCGCAGGCGAGCACGGGCGTCCCGTCCTCCACCGCGCTCTGGCAGGGGCCGTCGCCCAGCGTCGCCTGGATCTGCGCGAGGTGCGCGGCGTGCGCGCTGCTCGCGCTCAGCTGGACGGGCATGCCCTCGCTGCGCAGCGATACGCTCGCGCCGACCACCGGCAGCAGCTCGACCGCCACCTCGCACAGCCGTCCCGGGACCTCCCCGGGTTCGGCGCCGCGCACACCACTGGCGATCACATCGGCGGCCCGGAGCCCGTCCAGGTCCAGGTCACCGCCCCCGGTGCGGCGGGGGCCGGGGTCGCCGCCCGGTGCGCCTCGGGGATCGTCCCTGGGCCGCACGACCACCGCCTCCTTCGATCACCGGCCTTCGCCCTCGACGCTCTTCCGGGCCTGGCCCCGCCGGCCGCCGGCTACGGGATGGGCCGGTGAGCGCCGCCCGCCCGGGCCGGCCGGTGTGCGGCGGCTCCGAGCCCTCCCGGAATCGTGCCCCGACTACCCGTCGCAGGTGGGGCGAAACCCCTGCGCAGGGCCGTCGCCTCGGGTCCGGCCCTCAGCGCTTCTCGTACGGGTTGTCCGGCTGCCGCACCCGCCGTACGGAGGTGGCGTCGAGGACCGGCGGCCAGGCGGCGGCCGAGCCCAGCTCGCCCTCCGGATGCCACGTGCCGGTGACGGCGACCCAGGTGTCGACGGGCGGGGCGCCGGCGCCGCGCACCTCGGCCTTGGCGGTGGTGGCGTCGGCGGCGCAGCAGGAGACGAGGAGGCGGGTGACGTACCAGGTGCCGTCGGCGTCGCGGGTGACGAAGCCGGTGAGCCGGACCGTGCGTCCCGTCAGGGAGCGGCCGCTGTCGTAGACCGCCCGGGAGGCGAAGTCCCCGAGCGTGAGGTCGAGCGGGTTCCCGGCCGGCAGGGCCGGAAAGGTGCCGACGCCCCGGGCCGCACGCCGGTCGGCGTCGCGCTCCGCGCTGTAGGAGCCGAGGGCGGGCGGCGGGAACAGCAGCAGGGCCAGGGCGGGGAGAGTGAGGAACCAGGCGACGCGGGGGCCGGCGGGGCCGTGGGTGTGGCCGGGGTGGGAGTAAAGGTCCTCCGGGTCCTCGTGGCTTTCCGGGTTCTCCGGGTTCTCCGGGTCGTCCTGCTCGCCCGCCGTCCGCACCAGCACCGCCACCACCACCGCGAGCAGTGCCAGCACCACCCCCGACACCACCAGGTACGGCCGCAGCCCGACCTGCACGTACCGCAGATACAGGTCGCTGAAGAGCGACACCCGCAGGATCGCCGCGCCGACGAGGGCGAGCAGTACGGCCGGTCCGTAGCGCCTCACAGCAGCCACCACCCCACCAGGACGCTGCTCGCGACGGCCACCAGCCAGGTCACGGAGGAGAACCGCAGCGCGAAGGACCTGCCGAACGTGCCCGTCTGGAGCGCGATCAGCTTCAGGTCGACCATCGGCCCGACCACCATGAACGCCAGCCGCGCTGTGGGCGAGAAGCCGCTCAGCGACGCCGCCACGAACGCGTCGGCCTCACTGCACACGCACAGCACGACCGCCAGTACGGCCAGGAGCAGCACCGACAGCCAGGCCGACCCGGTGAACACCTCCAGCAGTGACCTCGGCACGACGATGGCGAAGGTCGCCGCGGCCGCCGCGCCGAGCACGAGGAAACCGCCGGCGTGCAGGAAGTCGTGCTGGAGGCCGGAGACGAAGGCCCGCGGCCCGCCGCCCGGCTCGTGCGCGCTGTTCCGCTTCGGCGGCCGCAGCCACTCCTCCCGGCCGAACCGCGCCCACAGCCACCCCATCGCCACGGCCGTGGCGAGCGAGGCGACCAGCCGGCCGAGGACCATCTCCGGCTGCCCCGGGAAGGCGACGGAGGTCGCCACCAGGACGACGGGGTTGATCGCGGGCGCGGACAGCAGGAAGGCGAGGGCGGCCGCCGGGGCGACACCCCGCCGCATCAGGCTGCCCGCCACCGGCACGGACGCGCACTCGCAGCCGGGCAGGACGACTCCCGCCGCCCCCGCGACCGGCACGGCGAGCACCGTACGGCGGGGCAGCAGCCGCTGGAACACCCGCTCGGGCACGAACGCGCCGATCGCCGCCGAGACGACCGTGCCCAGCAGCAGGAAGGGCACGCCCTGGACGGTGATCGCGGTGAACACCGTCCACCAGGCCGCGACGGGTGGCGTGTAGAGATCGAGCGCCAGCATCGGCCCGAGCACGGTCACGACCGTCCCGATGGCGATCAGCGCGGCGCCCCCGAGAACGGCGTACACGAGGGCCCGCAGGCCCAGCCGTATGCCGTCGGCCACCGTCCGTTGGTTCTCCACGCGCCCCGCCCCGGTCGTTCGCATCCCCGGAGGAGGCTAACCCGCACGACGGTGCGAAGCCCCTTTTTCCTCAGAGGGGAGGCTGTGCGGGCGCGGGCCCGAGGGTGGTGGTGCCGGGGGCCGTACGGTGCCCGAGACCCGTCCGGTAGGCGTCCAGGGCCGCCTCCACCCGTCCGGTGCGGCGCAGCAGGTCGCCGAGCAGGCGGCACAGGTCGGCCAGGTCGCCGGCCGTGCCCGCCCGCTCCAGCAGGCTCAGGGCGCGGACGTAGTGCTCCTCGGCGTCCTCGGTGCGGCGGGCGTCCTCGGCGATGATGCCGAGGAGGCGGTGCGCGGCGGCGGAGTGGACGGCGCCGCGCTCGGGGGACAGGCCGTCGAGGACGCCGTGCAGCAGGGCCGCCGCCTCGTCGGACTTGCCGCGCCGGTGGAGGACGTCGGCCAGTTCGACTGCGACCTGGCTGCCGTAGAGGGCGGCGCGCCTGGCCGACAGCATGCCGAGGGCCTCCCGCAACTCGGCCTCCGCCCGTTCCAGCCGGCCGTCCCGGGCGTAGACGTAGCCGCGCATCCAGTGGCAGATGGCGAGTTCGGTGCGGACCTGGAGGGCGCGGTACAGCTCGGCCGCCTTGGCCAGCGAGGCGTCGGCCTCGGCGAGGCGGCCCTCGGCGACCAGGGTGCGGGCGACCGACCGGTGCATGCGCGCGACCAGGGCCGGGTCGCCGGACTGCGGGGCGAGTGCCAGGGCGAACTCGGCGGCCTGGGCGGCGCGGGCGTGCGCGCCCATGTCCATGTACGGTCCGATGGCGCTGGCGTAGAGCAGCAGGAGGGCGTCGGGGTCGTGCAGCCCGCCGCGGTTCAGCTCGTCGAGGGTGGTCTCCAGCAGGTAGACGGCGTACCGGAGTTCCCCGGCGAGGTAGTGCGCGACGGCCCGCCCGCGCAGCGCCGGGACCCGGGCGGGCAGCGGCGCGCCGGCCAGACAGGCCTCGGCCCGCTCGAAGTACTGCCGGCCCGCCACGAGCTCGCCCGTCTCCAGGGCGCACTCGCCGAGCCCGAGCAGCGCGGCGGCCTGCTCCCCGGCCAGCCCCTGCGTCTCGGCCTCGACGAGCAGCTCGGCGTACTGCTCCGCCGCCGCCTCGGCCTCACCGACGGCGAAGAGGCGCTGGGCCTCGGTCAGCCGCAGCCGCAGCTCGGTCACGAGCCGGGCCGAACGCCCGGTGGCCAGTTCGTCGAAGGCGACACCGAGCCGCCCGGCGAGATGCCGCAGGGCGTCGTCGGAGGGCCGCACCCGGCCCGACTCCAGGGTGGAGACATAGGCGGGGGTGTACACGGGCTCCGCCAACTGCCGCTGTGTCAGCCCGCGTTCGGCCCGCAGCCGCTGCACCCGGCGCCCGATGGTCCCCGGATCGTCACGCTCCCCCACCCCGACTCCCCCTGCCCCCCTTTCCGTTCGGCTCCGGCAGCCCCTAGGTTAAACCGAGAGTTAAACGTGCTTAATACGCTGCTGTCGTAGTCGCCGCCCCTGTTGCGAGGTCGCCGTGCTCGAACGCACACGCTCCGCCGAGCGGTATGCCAGAGGCTTCGCCGCCGCCGTCGTCGCTGTCGCGACCCTACTGCTCGCGGCGAACGCGGGGCCGGCGAGAGCGGCGGAGCCGCCGGAACTCCGCGGTGTCCAGTTCGAGGCCGAGGGAGGCGGGGCGTCACCCTAGGCCCGTGTCCGATGGGACTGGTGATGAGCTCAGGCCGGTCCGTCGTGCCGTGCCCCACTCCCACATGCTGCGCACCACCGGCTCCAGCGCCCGGCCCTGACTGGTCAGGATGTAGCGGACGCGGGGAGGCCAGCCGGGGGTGCGGTGGCGCTCGATGACGCCTGCGCTGGTCAACTGGGCCAGCCGGTCCGAGAGGACCTTGTCCGAGAGGGCGGGCAGGGCGGCGGACAGCTCGGAGTAAGTGGCCTGACCGCGGCGCAGGAACTCGCGGAGCACCAGGGGCGTCCATCGGCCGCTCAGCGTGGCCAGGGTGATGTCGACAGGGCATCGCGGCTCGTGGCCCGGCGGAACGAGGGCGCTGTCCGGACAGTCCGTGAGAGGGCCGTCCTGATCACCCGCCGGTGCGTGTCCAACCGTTTGGTGAGTCACGAAGGCCCCTCTTAACGTCCGTCGCGAACAGCCCGCCGCTTCTCCTCCAGGGGGCCTTGTGCGCATCCGTCATCTCAACTGCGGTTCCTTACGGAAGATTCCGCCGCTCGGCGAAGAACCCACGGCAGGCGTCGTGAACCGCGAACGGGCCGCTGTCTGCCATTGCCTGCTCATCGAGACGGACTCGGACGGGCTGGTCCTCGTCGACACCGGCCTCGGCACCGCCGATCTGCAACACCCCGACCGGTCGCTGGGTGCGGACTGGGTGGCCTACGCCCAGCCGGCGCTGAACCCCGAGGAGAGCGCGCTGCACCAGGTCGTCCGCCTCGGGTACGCGCCACAGGACGTGCGGCACATCGTGCTCACCCACCTGCACCGCGACCACGCGGGAGGGCTGCCGGACTTCCCCCACGCACGGGTGCATGTGCACCCCGACGAGTACCGGGCCGTCACCGACCCGGCGGCAGCGCACCACCGGTACAGCCTCGACCGCTTCATGCCGGCGCACCGGGCACACAACCCGCTGCTGACACCCGCGCCCGTGGAGGCGGGCACAGAATGGTTCGGCTTCCCAGGCGTGGCGCGGCCGCAGGGGCCGGCGTGCGAACTGCTGCTGGTGCCGCTGCCCGGCCACTCGGCGGGACACGCGGGCGTCGCCGTGCGCGACGGCGGCGGACAGTGGCTGCTGCACGCGGGCGACGCGTACATGTATCACGGCGAGCTCGAGCACACCCCGCCGCTTTCCCACCCCGCCCTCGAGCCGGTCCAGCAGGGAGCACAGACCGACGCCGCGGCTCGCGTCGAGACCCGCGACCGCCTGCGCTGCCTCCGACGCGACCATGCGGATGAGGTCACCGTCTTCAGCGCGCACGACCCGTGGGAGCTTTCCCGCCTCGCAGCCGTCACGGGCCAGGGGGTGTCGGGCACGTCACCTGAGGTGTGATGCACAGAACCAAGGACGAACAGCGCCACCCCTGCCCGATTTCGGGCAGAAATATGGACCTTTCATGGGTCCCAACCTAGGGTGATCACTCATGATCACCCTAGGCAGTAGGGACATGCGCTCGCTCCCCACCCGCACCGAGGCCGTGGTCTTCGACTGCGACGGCCTGCTGGTCGACACCGAAGCCTGCTGGACCGTTGCGGAATCGGCCATCTTCGCAGCACACGGTCATCCCTTCGGTCCCGAACAGAAGGCGCTGGTCATCGGCCGCACCGTGGAGGCCGCCGGAGAGGCCATGGCCCAGTACCTCGGGCGCCCCCGCGCCGGTGCCGAACTCACCACCGAACTCCTCGAAAGGGTCCGCCAAGAGCTTTCCCGAGGCGCCGCGGCCCTCCCCGGTGCGGTGGAGCTGGTGCGCGCCTGCCGGGCGGCCGTACCCATCGCCGTAGCCAGCAACAGCCCCCGGGAACTGCTGGACGCGGCACTGTGGTCGGCCGGCCTCGCCGACTGCTTCACCCACTCGTTCGCCGCCGACGAAGTGCGCTGCCCCAAGCCCGCACCGGAGCTCTACCTCACGGCGTGCGAGGCACTCGGCACGGCTCCCCAACGCTCCGTCGCCTTCGAGGACTCGGCCACGGGCGTCGCCTCGGCGCGTGCTGCCGGGCTCTACGTCGCAGTGGTGCCGTCTCTTCCCGGAGCCGACCTCGACCACGACTGGCGGGGGACCAGCCTGCTCGAACCCGAACTGCTGGCCTGGGCCGGAGGACTGCGAGACGGCCCGGCCCGCTGATCCGCTCGTCCACCGAGCTGGTCGCCGACGTCGTACGCCACACGCCCGACCGGCGTGCCGCGGTGCTGATGACGCGGCGGCCGGACGGGCGCGGGGTGCGGGTGGAGGTCACGGACACGTGCCCGCGACCGCCGCTGTCCACAGCTGTGGACGAACTCGCCGGACGGACGCGGCGTACTGATCGTCGACGCCGTCACGGACCGATGGGGGTGGACTCCACTGCCCGGCCGGCCCGGCAAGACCGTCTGGTTCGAGTGTGACGTGAGCAAGGAAGTCGATGAGTGAATTCCAGGGGTGAATCCCACTGATGAATTCGGTTAGTGCGAATTCCCGCGGGCGCGAATGTAATGCCAGCCGAAGTAACACACCCCGACCGCTCCACCGGCGGCGCCGACCGCGCAGGCCGCCGTCGCCCACGCCGCCATGTCCTGCGTGATCCACAACAGGCTCACCACGACCAGCGCCATGGAGAACAGCAGGCGTTCTCCATAGCCCGGGCCCCGGCGGCCGGTCAGTCCCCGGTAGCCGTGCACTTGTACGTCACGCCCTTCATCCTGATGTCGCGGTACCCCACCTTCACGGTCGGGCTGGCGGGGGCGGCATCCGTGCCGCCGCCACCGCCGCTGCCCTTCTTGCGGCAGTAGTAGCCGAGCGCATCGAGCTTCTTGATGTCACTCATGGCCTGGTACTTCTTGTAGGAGGCGATCATGGCGGCCCGCTTCTGCGCAGGCGTGGCCTCCTTCGCCTTGGTGTACGCGTAACACCCGACGCTGGCGCCGATCCCCACCCACGAAGCGCCCTTGGCCAGCGCCTTGGTGAGGCCCGCCGCGCCGCTGCCGATCCCGAGGACCGCGCAGATCTCGTCCGCTCCGGCGCGGAGTTCCGGCTGGGCCGGAGCCGCCTGTGCCGCCTGCGCCCCGACGCCGCACAGCGCGCCGGTCATGGCGAAGGTGATGACAGCAGAAATTCCCTTGCTTCGTATGCTCACGAAGTCCGTCCCCGTTTCCCCGTTTTTCGAATTGCATGGTCAGTGCGAAAAAGACGCTACCCACCGGGACACACGCAAGCAATGGAGGAGATGTGAACATCACCGGGAGGAGATTCAACCGGGCAAAATCTTCCTCAATGCCTCGTGAAGGCTTTTCGCGACCTCCGCGTCCCCCGGCCGGCTTCCGCCCGGCCCTCGTGGCGGGCCGTACAGGGCGTCGAGTTCGGTGGTGATGGTGTGGGTCACCGCTCCGTAGAGGGGCGTTCGGGGGCGTTCCACCGCCGCGCCCAGGGCCGGGCGCAGGATTTCGCGGAAGTAGCTGGTGCCGTCGGCCATCCGGTCGGGCGGCATACGGCCTGTGCTCTCGCCGGTGGGGGACGCCGTGGGCCCTTCGGCGTACGCGCGGGCGTGCCGGCAGTCGGGGGCGGTGTCGGCCTCCTCGTAGGCCGAGGCGCGGGTCGCGGCGAAACCGGCGCGCAGCAGGCAGCGTTCGCTGTCCGGGTCGGTGAGGAACGCGATCAGTTCGGCCGCCTTCGCCGCCCGCTGCTCGGACGTGGACGAGGTGACGGCCAGGCTCTGGCCGCCGAGCACCGCCTTGCCGGGCAGCCGGGCCACACCGAGGTTCTCCCCGAAGGTCTCGTGCAGGGTCGGGTAGACGTACGGCCAGTGCCGCAGGAAGGTGGTGCGGCCCTCGGCGAAGGCGCTGAGCGATTCGGCCTCGCGGGACTCGGCGGACCCCTCCAGGAGGTACGGCGACTGCGTGCGCTGCCGCAGTTCGGTCACCCCCCTCGTCAACTGCTCCTCGGTCGCGACGTAGTCGCCGTCGTCGTCGGTCAGCCGAAAGCCCGATTCGGCCGAGGCGAACGCCTCGATCGCGTTGACGGTACGGCCCTCGTAGGCGGCGAGCTGGGTGGTCCAGATCGCCTCGTAGTCATCGATCCCGGCGTCGTCGAGGGGGCCGAGCAGTTCCCGGAGTCCGTCCCAGGTGACGTCGTCGCCGCGGAGGTCGGTCCGGGAGGCGCTCGCTTTCACCAGGTGGTCCTTGCGGTAGTACAGCAGGCCCGCGTCGCTGTTGAAGGGGACCGCGTACCGCTTGCCGTCCCAGTACGACGTCCTGTCCACGGACTTGATGAGGTCCTTGGGGTCCTCGACCGCCGAGTCGCCCAGCGGGCGGATCCGGCCGGCGTCCGCGAACTCCGGGATCCAGGTCACGTCCAGGTTCACCACGTCGTACTCGGCGCTGCCGGACTGGAGGGCGCCGAGCAGCTGGCTGCGCTGCTGGTCGGCGGAGCCGGGCAGCTCCACCAGGCGGGCCCGGTAGCCGTGCTCGCCCTCCTTGGCGTTCCAGGCGTCGATGAGCTGCTGGCGGATGCCGTTCTTGCCGGTGACGTCCTGGCCGCTGGCCACCACGATCCGGGGGGAGGAGTCGGCGTTCGCCGGTTGCTCCCGTACGTCACCGCCGGTGCAGGCCGTGAACGTCAGCAGCGACAGCAGGGACATCGAGGCGGCCGTCAGGCGTCGGGCCATCATTCCTCCCCCGTTCCGGTGCGGGCGACGTCGTCGCGCAGGGCGGGCACGAGGTCGTCCCCGGCGTCCAGGCAGCGGCCCCGGCCGGCCTCCGCGATCCGCGTGCCGGGGCGGTCCCGGTCACAGGCCCCGTTCTTCAGGGTCACCATGGCCACGGGCACGCCGGCGGTGCGGGCCCGGTCGACCACCCGCTCGAGTCCGTCGCCGGTCAGTCGGTTGTCGTCCTCGCCGTCGGTGAGGTACACGATCAGCTGCGGCCGCTCGTCGCCGGTGCCGCGCTCCCGCATGAACGCCAGGGCGTCCAGCAGGGCGGCGGACGGATCGGCTTCCGCGTCCCGCACCCGGGCGGCGTCCAGCGCGCGCTCGGCATCCCGGCGGGCGTGCGTGCCGAAGCCCAACAGGTCGGTGTGCGTACGGCCCTTGAGACCGTGCACCGCCCACACCCCGTACTCGTCCTCCCCGCCGAGCCCGGTCAGGGTCTGCTCGATGATGCCGGGGCCGCCGCTGGACCCGTCCCACAGGCCGGCCATCGAGCCGGAGCTGTCGAGGAGGAACAGGACGCGGCCGGGACCGTGCGCGTTGCCGTAGCGCTCCAGCGCCGTGTCCATCTCCGACGGCTCGGCGGAATCCGCCGGCCGGACCTCGTCGATCAGCCCGTCGCGGGCCGACTTCGGGTCGATCAGGCGCCGCTCGCCTCGGGCGGACCTGAAGCCGTGCTCGCCGAGCACCTTCCGGCCGTCGTCGCCCGTCAGCCAGGAGCGGAAGCGGTCCGTCTCGGTGTCCCGCGCGTCGGCGTCCCGCTCGCCGTCCTCCCAGCGCACCCGCACGAACGTGGGTTCCAGACCTGGGACGTCGTCGGGGTAGGCGGCAGTGCGCGGGGCGCGCGTGGCGGGGTGGCAGCCGACGCCGCTCCTCAGCAGGAACTCCGGGACCAGGGCCGCGCTGCGGTCGTCCACGGCGTGGGCGTCGGCCAGCGTGCACAGCAGCCTGACGGCCGAGGGCTCGGGCCGGCCGGACTGCGTGATGAGCAGCTCCGCGCCGCGCGCGTCGGCTCGGCCGCCGTACAGGCCGACCGTCGCCAGCAACGCCGAGTCGGCGAACGCCGGGTCGGGGCGGCGCACCTCGGCCTCGCCGGGCGCCTGTTCGAGATCGGTGAACAGTTGCGACAGCGACCGCCCGGTGCGCTCGACGGCGCCGTCCATGCCCTTAGGGACGGCCAGTACGACCGGCGAGTACACGAACGGCTCGGTGTCCGGCTCCAGGTGGGCGAAGACGCGGTCGTCCTGGTCCGCGGTGACCCGGCGGACGTCCGCGCGGGTGGCGGGGATCCACACGTCCGGCTGCGGGCCGATGTCCCGCTGCGGGTTGTCGTCGTCGCGCGGTTGCTGCCAGGCGTCGGTCCGCTTGCTCAGCGCGGTCACCACGCCTGCGGCACCGGCGCTGTAGACGGTGACGCCGCTGCGCCGGCAGCCGTCGTCCGTGGTGTTGGCGTCCGAGGTGACGTAGGCGTCCGCGGCCGCCTTCATCGCCGGTTCCAGATCGGGGTCGGTGAGGAGACGCAGCTCCAGCGCGGGCCGACAGCTCCCGGAGCCGGCGATCAGGACGAAGAGACCGTATCCCCCGACGCCGGTGAACAGGAGAGCCAGCAGAAGGATGAGGACGGTACGGCCGAGCCGCTCGGCGACGGCCCTGAACAGCGCGAGGGGGCGCCCGAGCCACGGCGGGGACAGAGACGTGGACGACGACGCGGCAGCGGGCAGGGCACCGACTTCAGAAGCCGCACCGGCCTCGGGAGCCGGTTCGGACTCAGGAGCCGGTTCGGACACGGCCCCGGGTGCCGTCGCTCCAGGTGCCGACGTGGCGCCGGATCCCGCAGCCGACCCGGGTGCGAGCCCCGTGCTCGGCACGGCACCGCCCGAGGCCGCCCCGGGTGCGGCCCCGGGAACCGCCCAGGCGCCAGACCCCGAGGCCGGCCCAGGAACCGCCCCGGGATCCGTCCCGGGGGCCGCCCCGGGATCCGTCCCGGGATCCGTCCCGGGGGCCGCCCCGGGATCCGACGCGGAATCGGCCCTCGGTGCCGCCCCAGAAGCCGTCGGGACAGCGGAAACCGCCGAGGTCCCGGAATCCGACGCGACACCGGAAACCGCCGAGACCCCGGAATCCGACGCGACACCGGAAACCGCCGAGACCCCGGAATCCGACGTGACACCGGAAGCCGACGAGCCGCCGGCCCCCGGGGACGCCCCGGAACCGACAACCGGCGCGACGCCGGGCGCAGCCGACCGCACGGGCCCCGCCGCCAGCAGCACATCCGCGTCCCGGTCCCAGGGAGGGGCCAGCGCCTGCGGCTTCTGCGGGTCGTTGTCCTCCGCCTCGTAGCCCGCGTCCTCCATCCGCTGCCTCACCGCGGTATAGAGCTCGGACAACCACACCTCCCCGCCCCCGTCGAGGACGCGCACCACCTCACGGGTGAACGGCGTCGCGACGTCGGCGTCCCCGCCCAGGATCCAGCGGTTGGACTGCACGCTCATCAGGAGAAGGACCTTCTCCTTGCTCTGCTGCGGAGCTTCGAAACGGTGCCAGATCGCCGCGGCGTTGCCCGCGTAGCAGCAGTCCAGGATCACCAGCACCTTCTCGGCGCGGCTCTCGGGGGCGCAGAGCTCGCCCAGCACCCCCGCGAAACTCACCGCACCGGGCAGTTCCTCGCCCGCGACCATCCGCGCGGTACGCATCTGGAGGTGCAGCTTGTGGGTGTAGGTGTCGGTGACGACGGCGTGCCCGGCGAAGTAGAGCAGCAGCAGCCCCTCGGCCTCGCGGACGGCGCGGTGCAGCGCGCCCGTGAAGTCGCCCCGGGACGGCGAGGCCAGCGCCCTGATCTCCCCCGCGCCGAACACGCCGCCCCGGTACAGCGCGTCCTCGAGCGTCTTCCGGTTGTGCCGCACGGCGGGAAGCTGGCCGGACACACCCTGCGTATCCGGCGCGGTGTGGTCGTACTCGGACACACCGACCAGCAACGCCCGGTTCGCTCTGCCGCGCGGGTCGAAGCGGCTCACCGGACTACTCCCCGTCGGGGCCCAGCTGGCGGATGTCCGTATCGGGTTCGCCGCCATGGAGCCTGCGGCGGTTGTTCTTCCAGGTCTTCACCGCGCGAGCGGTGTAGTCGGTCAGCGCCGCGACCGTCGCTACATCACTGAGCAGCCTGAGGATGAGCTCGACATCGGGCCCCAGCCGTCCCTTGGTGCCGTCCGTCCTGGTCCGCTCCTCGATGCGCAGGTGCTGGGCGGAGAGCAGGTTCTCCAACGGCTCGTCCCGCTCCAGCCACGCCCGCAGTGCTCTGACATCCTCCATGGTCGCCCCGTCGCCCAGCCGGACGCGTACGCCTAAGACAGCCACTCGGTCCCCCTCTGTCATGCCCGACATCATGACACCGGGTCAGGCCTCGGCGGCAGACCTGTGACGCGACCTGTGCAAGCGATTGCACGCCCCCTTCACGCCAGGCGCACACGGCGCACGCGTGGTCAGGGCTGGGTCTGCAACTGCCGCAACTGCCGCTGCACATGATCGAGCGCCCCCTCGCGCCGCCCGGGGACCCGTCCCCGCAACTCGGCGAGTGCCGCGCCCAGTTCACGGGCGCGCGCCGTGTCGCGGATCTGGCCCCACTGGTGGTGGGCCCGGTCCACGGCGGCCTCGACGGCGGGCGCGTCCGGCGCCTGCCCGGCGTTCAGGCGGACGGTGGCCACCGTCAGCCAGGTGTGGCAGCTGCGGCCCGCGTCCCCGGCGAACATCGCCAGGTCGGCCCGGACCTCGGCCCAGTGCAGGGCCTCCTCGGAGGCCGGCCCGTGCGCGGCGACGGCGGCCTGCTCGTGCCGGGCGGCGAGCACGTCGGCGTCGGAGTGGCGGCCGGACTGGACGGCGGCGGTGATGGCTGCGTGCGGATCACCGGCCGAGGGGCCCGGCGTGCTCAGCACGAGGTCGGTGCCCGCGCTCTCCGGCGCGATCCGGGCCAGCGCCTGCTGGTGCAACTGCTCCACCGGCGGCCGGAAGCCGCTGCGCAGGATCGTCGCGACGGCCTTCATGTACGCCGGTGCCGCGACCGTGCGTCTGGACGGCGGGGGCGCGATGCGGCCGTGCACGGCGTTGCCGCGGCCCGAGTCCAGCGGGGTGCCGCGCAGCAGCTCCCAGGTCTCGGCGTCCGCGTGCAGGTCGAGCAGGAGGGTCGTCGCGCCGGCCGGTCTCAGCCGCAGTTCGTCCCGGAACCAGTGCCAGGGGAAGGCCGTGTAGCGGGCGGTGGACGCGGTGGTGCGGGCCAGCGCCAGGTGGGGCAGGCGCTGGCGGCGGTCGAGCTGGAGCTGTCCGGTGACGTACACGGTGAGCGGGCCGGGGGCCGCCGCGGCGGCGCGGAGCCGGGTGAGGACGGCCTGCGGCTCCAGCGGGTCGGCGAGTTCGACGACGTTCGCGGTGTCCGTGCCGGCCAGCACGCCGGGTGGGACGGCGGCCAGGACGGGGAGCACGGACGCGGCGTCCACCAGGCGCCCCTTGCCCACCGGCGAGGCCGCCAGCAGCAGCACGGTTCCGGGCATCTCGTCCCTCCCCCTGTCGATCACGTACGGCAGCACCGTAACCGCTGCGGCTGCAAAGGGGGGCCTCAAGGACCGCAAACGTCCGCCTTCGGGGGCTTCGACCCCCTCCTCGGGGACGGTCCGGCGGCGCACGGCGAAGACGGTCGTGTCGTCGGCCAGGCGCCCGCCGCAGTGGCGCAGCGTGCCGTCCCGTACGAAGGCGGCCAGGCGGTCCGGACCGGCGGTGCGGGGGTCGTCGGCGACGGCCCGGGTCACCTCCTGCAGGGCCTGCCGGTCGCGTTCACCCTGACGGGAGCCAAGGCCGACGAGCGCCAGTGAGCGTAGGACGGGCTGTCCGGTGCGGTCGTGATCCGAGCACCGGGGCGAACGGCCGGGAGTGTACGACCCGCGCTCAGAACTCGGCGACAACCCGGAAGAGCGCGGGGTCGGCGATGGCGAAGTCAGGGGAGGTGGACAGGCGCTGTTGGAAGCGGGGGTCGTGGTCTGCTGTGCGCCATGCGTCGGGGCTGTCCCAGTGCGCGATGCCGACCAGCTGGAAGCGAGTGTCCGGGTCCACGGCACGGTGCAGCCGGTTGTCACGGAAGCCGGGAGCCTTGCTCAGCAGCTCTGCGCGGCCGAGCCAGTGCGGCAGGAATTCATCGATCCGCTCGGCGGGCAGCTCGAAGGCATTGACGAAGGTGATTCCCGGCCCTTCGCCCGAACCGTTTCCCACCGTGCGGAATTCGGCCGCCACCTCATACCAGCCGCCGTGCACGGTGGCATAGCTGGCCGCGATGGCTGCCGACGCGGTGAAGCCGGGATTCGCCAGCGCCTCGTCCCGGGCTTCGATGCTGTCCCAGTGCGCCACATTGACCAGGCCGAGCCGGGACTCCGGGAACAGTCTGCGGTGCAGCCGCGCATCTCGGAAACCGGGGGCGGCGTGGATGAGCCCGACGCGCTCCCGCCAGCGTGCGATGGACTCGTCGATCCGGTCCTCGGGCAGTTCCCACGCGTCGATCAGGGTGATTCCGTTATCAGTCACCGCGCCATCGTGAAACCTCAACCATACTTCAGGTCAAGAGGACCGGTCACGCTGCCCGGCGAGCGACGCAACTATGTCCAGGGCCCGACTGCTTGGTGGGGCTTCTGCGCCACCGGCTGACCCATCACCCGATCCCTGTTTTCCGACCGCTGACCCCTTGGAATCGATCACCTGGTCGGCGGCCACCCGCGCCCCCCGTACCGCGGGCGGGCCGGGCGCGAGGTCCCCGAAGCCGGGCGGCAGCCCGTCCCCGGCCGACAGGCCGCGTACCCCGTGCGGCCCGGCCGCCAGCGGCGGCTCGTGCCCGAAGACGACGGCGTCCACCGCCTCCCGGTCGTCCTCGGGGAAGCCGAGCAGGACGGCCGTGGCGGTGGGGCCCCTGTTCGAGCGAAGCCGAGAACTTGGGGAAGGTCGCCGTCCGCCCGGCCCGGCGCCACCGTGTGCCCGCGGTGCCGGACCATCCGCGTCTCCAGCCGCTCGGCGACCGTCGCGAGGTCCGCCTCGTGGTACGCGGCCTCCCGGGAGGTACCGAGCAGCGCGGCCGCCGCCTCGACCGTGCCCAGGGGGTGTCCGCGAAGTCCCGTCGTCCGCCCGGAGAGCGGGCCGGGCGCGAGGTCCCCGAAGCCGGGCGGCAGCAGTTCCTGGCGCCGCACGGCGTCCCGGCGGCCGGCCCCGGGGGGTACCGGTCGAGCCGGCCTTGCCCCGTGGCGGCGCCTCACGGCTCCAGCGGAACACGGTGCCGCACCCGGTCCGGGCGGCGCGTCCCGCGTTCCGCCGACTTGCCGGTGGGTCCCCGCCGGTGTGCCCTGGTAGGCAGGGGCAGGGAGAGAGGAGAGCTCTCATGGCTCATGCGGCACCCGCCTCACGCAAGGTGACCACGCGACGCCGTACACCCGATGTCTTCAGCCCGCGCGCCCACGCGATGGCGAAGGTCGCGGTACCCGTCGTCCTAGGGCTCGTCTACGGCTACTGGGCCGCGGCCAACCGGCGCGACGCCGGGCCCATCACCGGCTGGAACCTGCTGTTCGGCTTCCTCACCGCGCTCGTGTTCGCCGTGCTGTACGCCGCCGTGCGGAAAGTCGCCCCGCGGCTGCGGCGCGAGCTCCACGCGCTGCTCTGGTTCGCCTTCACCGGCTGCGCGATCGGCTTCCTCTACAGCCAGACCGGCGAGTCCGTGCTGCGGTCCACCGGGCTGGGGCTGGTCGTCGGCGCGGGCGTCCTCGTGACGCTGTTCTACCGCTATTACACACACGAGGACGCCGCCGGCCGACGCGTCGACTGACGACATACCAGTGCGACACCTTCGGCTCGGCATGTGGGCCCGAATGCAGTCACGCCGGTCGCGGGCCGGGCCTCCGGCGCCTTGCCTGGAAGGGTGTCCGAACGCGATCGGGCGCCCGAACCCGAACAGGCGCCCCTACGACCGCGGAACGCCCTGTCGGCCGTTCTGCTGGCCCTCGCGTGCCTGCTCGTGCCGTTCGGGACGCTCGCCGCCTGGGCGGCGCACGGGCTGACCGACACCGGTCGCTACGTCCGGGCGATGGCGCCGCTCGCCGCCGACCCGGACGTGCAGCGCGCGGTCGCGGACGCCATTGGGGACGGCATCATGCGCGAGGCCGGGCACAAGCTCGACACAGGCCCGCCGCGCGGCACGGTCGGGCCCTTCGTCCACGACGCGGTGCGCTCGTTCACCCGCACCGAGGCGTTCCGCACGGGCTGGGACGTGGCGAACCAGGCCGTCCACGACGCGGTGCTGCGCGCCCTGCGCGACGACGGCTCGCGCGCCGCCGCGGTCACCGTCGACCTCGCGCCGGTCGTCGCCCGGGTCAAACGCCAGCTCGCCGACGACCACGTGCCGTTCGCCCACCGCATCCCGGTCCTGCACGCCCGGGTCCCGGTGCTCCCGGCCGACGACGTGGACCGACTGCGCAAGGGATACCACGTGCTGGACACCGCCGCCTTCTGGCTGCCGCTCGCCGCCGCCGTGTGCGCCGCGGCCGGGGTCGCCCTCGCCGTGTGCCGCCGCCGCGCGGTCATCGCGCTCGGCCTCGGCACGGCGCTGGGCGGCGGGCTGCTCGTCCTGGCCGTCGCGATCGGCCGCCGCCTCACCCTCGCCGACCTGCCCGACACGCTCCACCGCCCGGCTGCCGGCGCGGTCTACGACGCCCTGACGGCCACCCTGCTGACAGTGTCCTGGCTGCTGTTCTCCTTCGGCCTGACGGTGGCGCTCGGCTCGTGGCTCACGGGCCGGTACGGTCCCCGGCTCGCCTCGCGGCGACGTGCGCGAGCGTCCGCAGCGCCCGGCGCAGATCCGGCTCCGGAGCCGACGCGATCCCGAGCCTGACGGCGTCGGGCGTGTGGCCGGGGGCGACGGCGAAGGCGGGGCCGGGCGTGACGGCGATGCCGTGCGCGGCGGCGGCCCCCGTGAAGGTGTCCGCGCGCCACGGGGCGGGCAGTTCCCACCAGGCGAAGTAGGCGCCAGGGTCGGACCGTACGGCGAAGCCCGCGAGCTCCTCGGCGAGGATCTTCTGCCTGCGCGCCGCGTCCGCCCGCTTGTCCGCCACCAGCCGCGCCACGGTCCCCTCCCCGGCCCACCGCACGGCCGCCTCCAGCGCGAACCGCCCCGCACTCCACCCGCCCGACCGCACGGCACCGGCCACGGCCCCGACCCGGTGCGGCGGCACCACGAGGAAACCGACGGTGAGCCCCGGCGCGACCCGCTTGGAGAGGCCGTCGACGACATGGGTGAGGGCGGGGGCGTGAGCGGCGAGTGGATCGCCCGGCTCGTGCAGGAAGGACCAGATGCGGTCCTCCACCACGGGCAGGTTCAGGTCGTGGACCAGCTGGGCGAGTTGCAGTAAGCGGGCGCGGCTCGTCGTCAGGGACGTCGGGTTGTGCAGCGTCGGCTGCACGTACAGGGCGGACAGCGGCGCCGAACGGTGCGCGGCGGCGACGGCCTCCGGGAGCAGCCCGGCCGCGTCACCGGCCAGCGGCACCAGGATGATGCCCAGCCGCGCCGCGATCTCCTTGGCCAGCGGATACGTCAACTGCTCCACGCCGACCCGGCCACCCGGCCGGACCAGAGAGGCCAGCACGGCGGCGATGGCCTGCCGTGCGTTGCCGGTGAACAGCAGCCGGTCCGGGGCGGGGCGCCAGCCGGGGGTGGCGAGGAGAGCGGCCGCGGCCTCCCGGGCCGACCCGGTACCGGTGGCGGCGGCCGGCAGCAGCGCCTCGGCCAGCACGTCGGGACGCAGCAGCGGCGCGAGAACGGGGGCGAGGAGCTCCGGCTGGCCGGGCGCGCTGGGGTAACTGAGCTCCAGGTTGACCGGGGCGTCGGCCGCGCCGGGCTCGACGAGCGCCTGCCCCGTCGGCCCGTCCGGGGCGGCCCGTACGAAGGTGCCGCGCCCGACCTCGCCGACGACCAGCCCACGCCGTACGAGTTCGCCGTACACCCGCCCGGCCGTCGACGAGGCGATTCCCCGGCGCCGGGCGAACGCCCGCTGCGGCGGCAGCCGCTGACCGGCCTTCAGCCGCCCGCTGGCGATGTCGTCGGCGATCCTGTCGGCGATACGGCGGTAGTCACCCATCGGTCTCCCCCTTGGATTGCACCGAGAGCAAAGATCTTATTGCACTGAGTAGTTGGAGCTGCCTAGGGTCGTCCCATGGCACCCTTCCTCGCATTCGAGGACAAAGGCCCCGTAACCTCCCGGCAGCCCCTTGTCCCCCTGGTTCTCGTACACGGCCACCCCTTCGACCGCACCATGTGGGCCCCGCAGCTCGGCACGTTCTCCGCGGCCCGCCGCGTCATCGCCCCCGACCTGCGCGGCTACGGCGCCTCCCCGACGGCACCGGCCCTCACGGACTTCTCGCAGTTCGCCCGGGACGTCGAGAGCCTGCTCGACGAACTGGGGGTGGACTCCTTCGTCCTCGCCGGTCTGTCCATGGGTGGCCAGATCGCGATGGACTGCTACCGACTGTTCCCAGGCCGCGTCCGCGGCCTGGTCCTCGCGGACACCTTCCCGGCGGCGGAGACCCCGGAGGGCGTCCGCACCCGCGACGCCATGGCGGACCGCCTCCTGCGGGAGGGCATGCGCGGCTACGCCGACGAGGTCCTGGAGCGGATGGTCGCCCCCTACGCCCCCGCCGAGGTCAAGGCCCACGTCCACCGCATGATGACGGCCACTTCCCCCAAGGGCGCCGCCGCGGCTCTGCGCGCCCGCGCCCGGCGCCCCGACTACGCCGCCCTGCTGACCCGCGTGACCGTCCCGGCCCTGGTCGTCGTGGGAGCCGACGACACCTACACGCCCGTCTCCGACGCCCGGGCCATGCACGCGGCCCTCCCGGACTCGTCCCTGCACGTGATCGAGGGCGCGGCCCACATGCCGAACCTCGAACGCCCCGAGAAGTTCGACAGGGCACTCGGGGAATTCCTGGCCCGCGTCGACGCACAGCCCGTGGACGCCGGCCGGCGGCAACCTTCCGCCGCCCCACCCCGTCTTTGAGGGAGGATTCGGGCACCCCACCCGCGAACGGAAGGCCGGGCCTTGGACACCGCCGCTGCCGAGTGGACCGCCACCGACGGGCCGGAACACCGTCCGCCCGGACGGCGGCTCGGCGCCTGGTGCGCCGCCCTGCTGTTCGCCGCGGTCAGCGTGTTCGTCGGCTTCCGGACCGCCGGCAGCGACGGCATCACGCCCGTCCCGCAGGTCCTCGCCTTCCTCCCCTGGCTGCTCGCCCCCACCGCCCTGGCGCTGCTGCTCGCCCTGCTGTCCCGGTGGTGGCTCGGGACGGCCTGGGGCGTGGTCCTGCTCGGCCTGCTGGCCTGGTTCATCGAGCCGTACGGCAAGGTCGGCGACCCCGTCGGCCGCCCGGTCGCCGAACTGCGCGTACTGACCTCGAACGTCGAGTTCGGGCAGGGCACCGGGTCCCTGGCCGCCGCCGTCCGCCGCGAGAAACCGGACATCGTCTTCGTACAGGAATGCGAATACGAGTGTGACGCGCGACTGACGGCCGACCTCTCCCAGGACTACCCGCACCGCCGGGCCGTCGAGGGCGGCGGCTCCGAGGGCTCCGTCATCCTCAGCCGCTTCCCGCTGCGGCCCACCGGCGGCGTCTCCGGCACCATGGGCATGCCCGGGGCGGTCGCCGACGTCGACGGGCATCCCGTACGACTCCAGCTCGCCCACCCCATGCCCCCGGTCCCCGGCCAGGTGGACCTCTGGAACAGGGAACTCGGTGCCCTGCGCGACGCGGCCACCGCCGACCCCGGCACCCCCTTGATCCTGGCCGGCGACTTCAACGCCTCCCAGGACCACGCCGCCTTCCGCCGCATCCTCGACACCGGCCTGAGCGACGCCGCCCGCCTGGACGACGCCGACCGCACGGCCACCTGGCCGGCCGTGACGGCCCCGACGTTCGGCACGCAGATCGACCACGTCCTGGTGTCTAAGGACTTCGCAGCCGACCGCACGCGCGTCCTGGACGTGGCCGACACGGACCACCGGGCGGTGGTGACGGACCTGACGCTGCACTCAGGTCGGTGAGAGGGGAATGAGAGGGAAAGGGGGACGCCGGACAGACGCCCCCCATGAGTCGCTCTCCTGAGTCACTCTCCGGTCAGGCGCCGATGTCGCAGCCGTCCGCACGCCACACGGCCACGACGGCCGGCCGGACGTACGTCCCGGGCCCGTCGGGCCAGGTGCTGGCCGGCTTCTCCACGGACGCGCCGTCGATCTCGCCGGGGTGCTGCACGGCGACCAGCACGCGCCGGTCCTGGATGATCGGACCGCAGGTCTCGGCACCCTTCGGCACGGTCAGGAACTGCTTCAGCTCACCGCGCCGCTCACCCCGGGTCGCCACGCCGAACAGGCCGTCGTGCGAGCCGAGCTGGGCGCCGTCGGTGGAGATCCACAGATTGCCGTAGGGGTCGAAGGCGACGTTGTCCGGGCAGGAGATCGGGCTGACGCCCTCCTTCGGGAACCCGGCGAAGTAGGTCGCCGGGTCGTCCGGGTCACCGGCGACGAGGAACAACGACCAGGCGAACCTGGTGCTCTCGGGCCGGTTCCAGCGCTCGGTGAGCTCAAGCACATGCCCGTGCTTGTTGGCGTTGCGCGGATTGGCCTCGTCCGCCTTGGCGTTGGAGCCGACGCCACGGTTGCTGTTGTTGGTCAGGGCGACGTACACCTTGCCGGTGACGGGGTTGGGCTCGATGTCCTCGGGCCGGTCCATCTTCGTCGCGCCCACCTTGTCACCGGCGAGCCGCGTGAAGACGAACACCTCCTCGGCGCTCATCCCGTCCACGTGCGAGACGGCACCGTCGGCGGTGGCGGTGGCCAGCGCAATCCACTCGCCGCTCCCGTCGAACTCGCCGTCGTTCGGCAGCTTGCCCGTGCCGTCGATCTCGATGGCGGGAGAGTCACCGGTGAGCTTGGCGACGTACAGCGTCCCCTCGTCGAGCAGGGAGAGGTTGTGCTCGCGCACGGCACGCGACGAGCCGTGCCGCATCCGCTTGCTGCCGACGAACTTGTAGAAGTAGTCGAACCGCTCGTCGTCACCCGAGTACACGACGGGCCGCCCGTCGTGCGTGAGCCGCACGGTGGCGCCCTCGTGCTTGAACCGCCCGAGAGCGGTGTGCTTGCGCGGCGTGGAGCTGGGGTCGTACGGGTCGAACTCCACCACATACCCGAACCGATGCGCCTCGTTCGGCTCCTGGGCGACGTCGAACCGCTTGTCGAACCGCTCCCACTTCCGCTCGCTGGCCCCGGTCCCGATGCCGTACCGCTTGTCGGTCGCCCGGCTGCTGTTGGCGAAGTAGTTGTTGAAGTTCTCCTCGCCGTGCAGGGTCGTGCCCCACGGGGTCACGCCGCCCGAGCAGTTGTTGAGAGTGCCGAGCACCTTGGTGCCGGTCGGGTCGGCGGAGGTCTTGACGAGCTCCGACCCGGCGACGGGCCCGGTGAGCCGGAACTCGGTGGTGGCGGTGACGCGCCGGTTGAGCTGGTGCCGCGGAACGGCGGTGAGCTTCCCGGTCTTGCGGTCCCCCTCCACGACGACGGCGGACAGCCCGTGCGCGGCCCAGGCGATCTCAGCCTGCTCCCGGGTCGGGTTGGCGGAGTCGTACCCCCGGAACATGAGCACCTCATCGGTGTACTCATGATTGGCGACGAGCAACTGCCTGTTCCGCTCCCCGGGCAGCGGAAGGAGCGCGAGGAAGTCGCAGTTGTACCCGAACTGCCCGGCCTGCGCCTTGGCGGTCTGCTTCTCCGGGTCGAAGGCGGGCGCACCGCGCAGGATGGGCTCGCCCCAGCGGATGACGATGTTCTGCCGGTACCCCTCCGGCACGGTCACGGCGTCGGTGGTGTTGGGCGCGACGGGCGCGAAGCGCAGCCCGCGCGCTCCCTTGTGTTTACGCCGAGCGGCCTCGGCGGCGGTACCGGCCGGGGCGGCGTCTGCCGGGGCGGCGCCGGCCTGCGGAGCCTGCCCGACACCCACGGCCCCCGCGCCCGCTGCGGCCACGGTCACCACGGCCGCGGCCCGCATCATCGACCGGCGGCTGAGCGCACCGGCGATCACATCACCGACGTACTCGTTGGAGCTGGTGTTGGGCACCTCGTGGAAGCAGGCGTCACCACACCGGAAACGACAGGTCATGGCGGACCGGCCGCCAGGGTGCGAACCGGACGGCGTTCCGATCAACGGCAGCAGCTTTCGCACTTTGCTCTCTCCTTGGATGCCCATGGTGTCAGCGTGACCGTAGGGGCACATATGTGCGGCAGCCGGGCGCCAGAGTGAACAACGGGTGAACCTGCGGCATCCTTACGGCAGTTACGGCGATTCAGCACGGCGACACCTTCGCAGGCCGGATGTCCCTCTTGACAGCCGGTACCCCGCACACCTGACCCTGCCCAAGATCACCCAGGAGGGCCGCTAACCTTACGTGTCCGTCCTGGCCAGGGATTGACGGGCTTCAACTCACGCGAAGGGTTGCGCGCACATGGGCATTCTCACTCTCTTGCGGAACGCGTTCGGACGGTCACGCAAATCACGGACCGCCGAGGCGGAGGGTGCGGCGCAGACCACGACGACCCCGGCGGAAACGCCTCCCCAGGAATCACCGACGTCCGGGACCCCCACGCCCGCCGCGGCGGACCCGAAGGTCCCGTCCCCCTCCCCGGAACCGACCCCCGACCCGGCACCCAACGTCCCGGAACCCCGCGACGAACACGACCTCGTGTCAATGATCTTCGACAATGTGACGGTGCCCAGGCCTACGCGGTCCGCGGAAGGGGAGCCGGGGAGTACGGAGGAGCCGGGGGGTGCGGATCGGCCGGGGGCTGAGGAGCAGCCCAGGGCTGAGGAGCAGCCGACGGCCGTCGAGGAGCCGGTGGCGGAGAAGCCGACGGCCGTCGAGGAGCCGGTTGTCCGGGAGGAGCCGGCGGTTGTCAAGGAACCGGTGGCGGAGAAGCCGCAGGTTGTAGAGGAGCCGACGGTCGCGGAGAAGCCTGCGACGGTGGCGCCGGAGGCTGAGGCTGAGGCTGAGGCGGAAGCGGAGGCCAAGTCGGCGGTGGAGGAGCCGGCGGACGCCGAAAAGCCGACGGAGGAGGCCACGGCGGAGAAGCCGGTCACCGAGGAGCCGACGGCGCCGGAAGAGGCCACGGCGGAGAAGGCGACCGAGACGGAGAAGCCGACCGTCGCCGAGGCCCCGACGCCTGAGGAACTCGAGTCGTCGTCGGCCCCTGAGCCCGCAGCGCCGGAGAAGCCCGAGGACAAGGCCCAGGCCGAGCCCGAGACGCCCGCAGTCCCGCAGCCCGAGACCGAGCCGACGGCAGAAGCCGAACCGACGGCAGACCCCAAGGCGAAGCTCGCACCCGAGGCCGAGCCCGAGGCGACCTCCGACGCCGAGCCGACGACCGAGGCGGACGCAACAGCCGAGGCGGAGCCGACGACCGAGGCGGGGCCGAAGGCCGAGGCCCAGCCGACGGCCAAGCCGGTGGACGCTCCCGCAGCCGCCGACGGCGAGTCCGCCCCACAGGGGCCACCCGCACCCGACGACGAAAGCAGCACGGGTGGTGCCGGTGGGAACGACACGGCCGAAGCCGAAGGCGAGGCCGCGGCACCGGACGCCACCACCCCCGCCGTCGCCCTCACCCGCATCAAAACCCACGCCCCCACCCTCACCACCGCCTACAAGGCCGCCACCACCACCCTCAAGCAGCACAACCTCACCGGCACCCGGGCCAAGGTCTACCTCGTCCTCGACCGCTCCGCCTCCATGCGCCCGTACTACAAGGACGGCTCCGCCCAGGCCCTCGCCGAACAGACCCTCGCCCTCGCCGCCCACCTCGACCCCGAGGCCACCGTCCCGGTCTTCTTCTTCTCCACCGAACTCGACGGCACCGGCGAAATCACCCTCACCGACCACGAGAACAAGATCGACGACCTGCACGCCGGCCTCGGCCGCATGGGCCGCACCAGCTACCACGCAGCCGTCGAAGCGGTCCTCGCCCACCACGGCAAGGAAGCGACCCCCGCCACCCCGGCCCTGGTGATCTTCCAGACGGACGGCGCCCCCGACGCCAAGACCCCCGCCACCCAGTCCCTCACCGAGGCCGCCAAGACCCACCCCGCCGTCTTCTTCTCCTTCGTCGCCTTCGGCGACCCGGAGAACAAGGCCTTCGACTACCTCCGCAAGCTCAAGATCCCCAACACGTCCCACTTCCTCGCCGGCGAAACCCCCCGCGAGCTCACGGACAAGGAGCTCTACGAGGGCGTACTGGCGAACTGGCGGCCGTAGAGTCCCGGGGGGTGGACAGGGCGGAGTCCCCTGTCCACCCCCCGAAACACGTGTGAGTCGATCTTCAGCGGACCAGTAGGATTTCGACCATGGCGGCCACTGGATCCGAGAAGCAGGGAGCGAAGGCGTACTACGTCTCGACCCCCATCTACTACGTAAACGACGCTCCTCACCTGGGCCACGCCTACACGACCGTCGCAGGCGACGTGCTCACCCGCTGGCACCGCCAGCGCGGCGAGAAGGTGTGGTACCTCACCGGCACGGACGAGCACGGTCAGAAGATCATGCGCACGGCCGAAGCCAACGGGGTCACCCCCCAGGCGTGGGCAGACAAACTCGTCACCGAAGCGTGGAAGCCCCTCTGGGAGCACCTGGAGATCGCGAACGACGACTTCATCCGCACCACGCAGAAGCGGCACACCGACCGCGTCCAGGAGTTCGTCCAGGACCTGTACGACAAGGGCGAGATCTACAAGGGCGGCTACGAGGGCCCGTACTGCGTCGGCTGCGAGGAGTACAAGCTCCCCGGCGAGCTCCTCGACGGCGAGGGCGACTTCGCGGGCCAGAAGCTCTGCACGATCCACAAGAAGCCGGTCGAGATCCTCAGCGAGGAGAACTACTTCTTCAAGCTGAGCGAGTACGGCGAGAAGCTCCTCGCCCACTACGAGGCGAACCCCGGCTTCATCCAGCCCGAGTCCGCGCGCAACGAGGTCGTGAACTTCGTACGGCAGGGTCTGCAGGACCTCTCCATCTCGCGCTCGACGTTCGACTGGGGCATCCCGATCCCGTGGGACGACAAGCACGTGATCTACGTGTGGGTCGACGCCCTGCTGAACTACGCCACGGCGGTCGGCTACAACGAGAACCAGGCCAAGTTCGAGGAGACCTTCCCGGCCGACGTGCACCTGGTCGGCAAGGACATCCTCCGCTTCCACGCGGTGATCTGGCCCGCGATGCTGATGGCACAAGAACTCCCCCTCCCCGGCAAGATCGCCGCCAACGGCTGGCTGATGGTCGGCGGCGAGAAGATGTCGAAGTCGAACCTGACCGGCATCAAGCCGCAGGACCTGACCTCGCACTTCGGCGTGGACGCGTACCGCTGGTACTTCCTGCGCGCGATCGCCTTCGGCCAGGACGGCTCCTTCTCCTGGGAGGACTTCTCCGCCCGCTACACCAGCGAGTTGGCGAACGACTACGGCAACCTGGCGTCCCGCGTCGCGGCGATGGTGGGCAAGTACTTCGGCGGCACCCTGCCGGAGGCCGCGGCGGCCGGCGAGGCGGAGCGGGCGATCCACGAGGGCCTGACGAAGGCGGTCACTGAGGCGGACCGCCGGATCGGCGAGGACCTGGACTTCCAGGGCGGCATCCTGGCGATCTTCGACTTCGTCAAGCAGGTCAACGGCTACATCACGGAACAGGAGCCGTGGAAGGTCGCCAAGGACACCTCCGACGAGGGCAAGGCCCGCCTGGCGACGATCCTCTACACGGCCGCGGAGTCCCTCCGCGCGGTAGCGGTCCTCCTGAACCCGGTCATGCCGGAGACCTCCCAGAAGCTCTGGGACTCGCTCGGCGCGACGGCTTCCCTCGGCGCCCTCGCGGACCAGAAGATCGGCGAGGCCGGCGAGTGGGGCAGGCTCCCCGCCGGCACGACGGTCACCAAGGGCGCGGTCCTCTTCCCGCGCCTGGAGGAGAAGCCAACGGCGTAACAGCCGTAACACGCTCGCTACAGCAACGGGGCCCGGGAGAACGAGAGCTTCTCCCGGGCCCCGAGCTTTGCGAGGATCCGGTGAGAGCGGCCACCCGGCCGCCGCCACACACACGGGGGCTCCCATGGCACTGTTCGGCAACGCACACACCGTAGACCCGGCATCGGCCCAGCAGGACTACGCCCGCCTCCTCGGCCACGGCGAACAGGTCCACGCCGCGTTCCTCCTCATCCGCGACACCATCCTCTTCACCGACCGCCGCCTGATCCTGATCGACAAGCAGGGCATCACCGGCAAGAAGGTGGAGTACCACTCCGTCCCCTACCGCAGCATCACCCACTTCGCGGTCGAAACGGCCGGCACCTTCGACCTCGACGCCGAACTGAAAATCTGGATCTCCGGCACCCCGACCCCCATCGAAAAGACCTTCACCAAGGGCGTCGACATCTACGAGGTCCAGGCGATCCTGACCCAGTTCGTGGCGAGGTAGCGGCACTTCCGGCTTACAGGGGTGGGGCTCCCGGCAACAGGCTCTTCATCTGAACGTTTTTGCCGCTCTCGAAGGAGTGAACACAGCCTCGTTCGCCGAGTACGCCGCACGCTGATGGGCCTAGCTTGCGCGCATGGTCACATCAACCCATGAGACCTCGCACCGGATCTTCCAGGACCATCCGGAGGTACTCATCCCCGTCTTCGAGGCGCTGGGCCTGCCACCGCCCGCGAAGGCGACGATGGAGGCGCTCACCCCTGACGCCACGGAGATCAAGCCGCTGGAACGCCGTGTGGACACGGTGCTCAGGGTCGAGCCGTCCGACGGGGACGGCTTCCTGATCGCCGTCGAGGCGCAGACCGCTCGAACCAGTGACAAGGGGTCCAGCTGGTCCTACTACGTGGCATACCTGCACGCGAAGTTCGACCTGCCGGTACTGCTCGTCGCGGTCTGCAGGAACCGGGCGACGGCGTCCTGAGCAGCCGGGCCCTTCGAGTGCCGCGTAGGCAGCTGGACGACGCAGGCCACGCGTCCCTTCGTGCTCGGCCCGGACAACGTACCGGTGATCAGCGACGAGTCCACGGTCACCCGTGAACCGGCGATGGCCACGTTCTCGGCCCTTGTGCATAGCCACAGCAAAGACGCCCCCGCCATACTGGGCATGCTGGCTCGCGGGATGCGGTCGTTCGACAAGGCAACAGCGAAGTACTGGTGCGAATGGCTTGAAGTCGGACTGGAGGACACTCCGGTCCGGGAGACATGGAGAGAGCTGGAGAAGATGGTCGCCACATACTTCCCGGGCAGGGGAACCCTCTTCGAGGAGACGTACCTGGAGGGCAAGGCGGAAGGCAAAGCCGAGTCCATCCTGAGCGTGCTGGAGAAGCGTGGCATCCCCGTCCCCGAGGACACCCGCGACCGCATCACCTCCTGCCCCGACCTCGACACTCTCACCCTCTGGTTCGACCGCTCCCTGACGGCCACCACGGTGGAGGACCTGTTCGCGGAGGAATGACCAAGCGAGAAGAAGGCTGGGCCCGCTCCTACGACAAGGAGCGGGCCCAGCCCGAGTCGGTGCGCGCCTAGCTCACAGCCGCCTTCCCCGTCACCCCCGCACGATCCCCGCCGCCCGCCCGCGGCCCCCGATTGGTGTGCCGCACGAACGCCACCCCCAAAACCGCCAGGATCGACGCCGCCGACAGGGTGTACAGCCCCCCGTTCGTACTGCCCGTCGTGTCCTTCAGATACCCGAACAGCGTCGGCGACACGAACCCGCCCAGGTTTCCGATGGAGTTGACCAGGGCCAGACCCGGCGCGGCGATCTTCAGGTCGAGGCCAGACTGGGCCATCGGCCAGAACAGGGTGGCCGCGCACTTGCCGCCGACCGCGGCGAGCGTGAGGGCGGCGAGGCCGAACCAGGGGGACCCGAGCGTGGCGAGGAACGTGCCGATCGCGGACAGGACCAGGGCGACCGCGAGGTAGGGGCGACGGTCCGGGGCCCGGTCGGTGAAGTGGCTCATCGTGTACATCGCGATCACCGCGCAGATCCAGGGGATCGCCGACAGCAGCCCGATCTGGAAGGGCGACAGTCCCCCGATCTCCTCCACCAGGCTCGGCAGCCAGAACGTGATCGCGTACCCGGTGAGCGCCATCGCGAAGAAGACCGCGGTCAGGACGGCGACCTGGGGGTGGAAGATCAGCTTCATACGCGACACCGACGGCGCCCGGTCACGCGCCTCCTTGTCCCGCGCCACCGCCTCGCTCAGCGCGTCCTTCTCCTCCTGCGTCAGCCACTTCGCGTCCTGGATCCGGGAGACGAGGAAGAACCCGGCGACGAAGCCGACCAGGATCGAGAAGGCGCCTTCCAGGGCGAACATCCACCGCCAGCCCGCGATACCGCCAGCGCCGTGCAGCTCCAGCAGCGCCCCGGTGACCGGGCCGGTGACGATGTACGCCGTGGCCGAGCCGCCCAGGAAGATCGCACTGGCCCGGCCCCGGCTGGAGTCAGGCAGCCACTGGGTGAAGTAGAGGAGCACACCGGGGAAGAAGCCGGCCTCCGCGACACCGAGCAGGAAGCGCAGGCCGTAGAACATCCACACGTTGTGGATGAAGCACATCGCCACGATCACCGCACCCCAGGTGATCATGATCCGGGTCAGCCAGACCCGGGCCCCCAACCGCTCCAGGAGCATGTTGCTCGGCACCTCGAACAGGGCGTACCCGATGAAGAACAGGCCCGCGCCGAGGCCGTAGGCGGTCGCGCTCACCCCGACATCGGCCCGCAGTTCGTTCTGGACGAAGCCCACGTTCGTCCGGTCCATCTGGTTGACCAGCAGCATCAGGACCAGGATCGGAAGCATGCGGCGCAGGAATTTGCCGACCGCACGCTGCTCGGCCTCGGGAATGGCTGTTGCGACGTCTGACATCGTTGTCTCCCTCGATGTGCACATACGTGAACAGCAGTCACGTACGCGTTGTCGAAGGGACTTTATGGAGGCCCACGTTCCGGGTCAACGGGTTGAGCAGAAGTACATGTACGTGAACACGAGCTGGATGCCGACCCGCCTGGGCATGGAAGTGGCCCGGAACCGACGCCGGTTCCGGGCCACCCACTGTCGCTTACGACTTCTCCGAAGGCCTACTTCGGCTGCGGCTTGCGCACCGACAGGTGCAGCTCCTTCAGCCGCGCCTCCTCCAACTCCGTCGGCGCGCCCATCATCAGGTCCTGGGCGTTGCCGTTGAGCGGGAAGGCGATCGTCTCGCGGATGTTGGGCTCGTCGGCGAGCAGCATCACGATGCGGTCGACGCCCGGGGCGATGCCGCCGTGCGGCGGGGCGCCGAAGCGGAACGCGCGCAGCATGCCGGCGAACTTCTCCTCGACGGTCTCGCGGTCGTACCCGGCGATCTCGAAGGCCTTGAGCATGATCTCCGGCTCGTGGTTCCGGATCGCGCCGGAGGACAGCTCGACGCCGTTGCAGACGATGTCGTACTGCCAGCCCAGGATGTCCAGCGGGTCCTGGGTCTCCAGGGCCTCGAGGCCGCCCTGCGGCATGGAGAAGGGGTTGTGCGAGAAGTCGATCGCGCCGGTCTCCTCGTCCTTCTCGTACATCGGGAAGTCGACGATCCAGCAGAAGCGGAAGACGTTCTCCTCGAAGTGCCCGGCACGCTTGGCTGCTTCCACCCGCACCGCGCCCATGATCTTGGAGACCTCGTCGAACTCGCCCGCGCCGAAGAACACGGCGTGGCCGGCCGCCAGCGACAGGCGCTTGGTCAGCTCGGCGACGTTCTCCTCGGTGAGGAACTTCGCGATCGGGCCGGAGAGGGAGCCGTCCTCGGCGACACGGACCCAGGCCAGGCCCTTGGCGCCCTGCGAGACGGCGTAGTCACCGAGCTGGTCGAAGAACTTGCGGGGCTGCGCGGAGACGTCCGGCACCGGCAGGGCGCGGACGTGCTTGCCGGCGAACGCCTTGAACTCCGAGCCCTCGAAGATGTCGGTGATGTCGACGAGTTCGAGCTGGGCGCGCAGGTCGGGCTTGTCGGAGCCGTACTTCAGCATCGCCTCGCGGAACGGGATCCGCGGGAACGGCGAGGTGACGTGGCGGCCGCCCCCGAACTCCTCGAACAGCTCCGTCATCAGCTTCTCGACGGGCTGGAAGACGTCCTCCTGCTCGACGAAGCTCATCTCGATGTCGAGCTGGTAGAACTCGCCCGGCGACCGGTCGGCGCGCGCGTCCTCGTCACGGAAGCAGGGCGCGATCTGGAAGTAGCGGTCGAACCCGGAGATCATCAGCAGCTGCTTGAACTGCTGGGGCGCCTGGGGGAGGGCGTAGAACTTGCCCGGGTGCAGGCGGGACGGGACGACGAAGTCGCGGGCGCCCTCGGGGGAGGTCGCAGAGAGGATCGGCGTCGCCATCTCGTTGAAGCCGAGGGCCGTCATCTTGTGACGGATCGCCGAGATGACCGCCGTGCGCAGCATGATGTTGCGGTGCATGCGCTCGCGGCGCAGGTCGAGGAAGCGGTACTCCAGACGCCGCTCCTCGTTGACCCCGTCCTCGGCGTTGATCGTGAACGGCAGCGGAGCGGCCGCGCCGAGCAGTTCGACCTCGCCGACCTCGACCTCGACCTCACCGGTCGGCAGCTCGGGGTTGATGTTCTCGGCGCCCCGGGAGACGACCTTGCCGTCGACGCGGACGGTCGACTCCTTGGAGAGCTTGTCGAGGGCCTCGTAGGCGGGCGTGCCGGGCCGGGCCACGAGCTGCGTGATGCCGTAGTGATCGCGCAGATCGATGAAGAGGATGCCGCCCAGGTCGCGCCGATTGTGCAGCCAGCCACTCAGCCGGACGTCGGTGCCGACGTCAGAGGAGCGGAGCTCGCCGCAGGTGTGGGACCTGTACCGATGCATCGTCGTTCATCCAGTCTTCGCTGATCGGGGTCTGTGTTTCACGTGAAACTGGTCCCCAGCGTACCGGCCAGGCGAAGATCGGCTCTCCGCAGTTAACGATCGAGCACACTTCCCTCTTCGGTGGCAGTGTGCGATCGCCTCTTCTTAAAGTAGGTCAATGCGCACTGACGAGCCCCTGCCCGCCGTGGGGGAGGCTCTCGCAGCCCTCGCGACCGGCCTGTGGCACTGGGACACCGCCACCGGGCTGGTCACGGTCGACGCCGAGGCGGCACGGCTGCTCGGGCTGCCCGCCGAACAGATCAGTCTTACGGAGGCCCAGGCCCGGGCCCGGCTGCACCCGGTCGACTGGAACGAGATCACCGGCGTGATCCAGCTCGCCGTCGCCGAGGGCACCCTCGCCGAGGTACGGGTCCGGATCATGGACGAGCAGGGCCGCATCGTCCGGGTCGTCCGCAGCCGCTCCAAGCCGTCCTTCGACCGGGCGCGTAAGGCGTACCGGCTGATCGGCACCCTCCAGGAGGTCACAGAGCCCACGCCGGGCACCCTGGCCGGGCGCAGCGCGGTCACCGGCGACTGGCGGCGCTCCCGGGAGGCGTTCCTGCTGGACGCGGGCCGGGCGCTGGCCGAGGCGCGTTCCACGCAGGAGGTCCTGCGGGTCACGGCCAATCTGTCGATGCCCGGCTTCTCACCGGACGGGCTGGCGGTGTTCGGCGTGGAGGGCGACCGGCTGACGATCATCGGGCACCACGGGCAGCAGCAGGGTGACGACAGCCCGTTCTCCGACATGGCGCTGGACACGGACTATCCGGCCGCCGAGGTGGTGCGGACCGGCCGGGCGGTGTACCTGTCCTCCCCCGAGCAGTACAAGGCCCGCTACCCGCTGACCTGGCCGCTCGCCGAGCGCTTCGGCCGCCGGTCCTGGGCGTTCCTGCCGCTGACCGTGGCCGGCCGCACGATGGGCGCGTGGATGGCGGCCTTCACCTACCCGGTCGCCTTCACACCGGACGAGCGGTCCGTGCTGACCACCGTGGCGCGGATGCTGGCACAGGCGCTGACCCGGGCGGGCGTGGCCGAGAGCGAGCGGGCGCTGACCGACGGACTCCAGCGCACGATGCTGCCGAGGCTCGGTCCGCAGCGCATCCCGGGCATGAGCGTCGCCGCCCGCTACGTCCCCACCGGCGGCGGCCTCCAGGTCGGCGGCGACTGGTACGACGTGATCCCGCTGCCCAGCGGGCGGTTCGCGCTGGTCATCGGTGACGTGCAGGGCCATGACGTGCGGGCGGCGGGCCTGATGGGCCAGCTTCGCATCGCCCTGCGCGCTTACGCCTCCGAGGGCCACCGCCCCGACGCCGTCCTCTCCCGCGCCTCCCGCTTCCTGCACGGCATCAGCGACGAGGACCCCTTCGACCCGCGCTTCGCGACCTGCGTGTACGTGGAGGTCGACCCGGCGACCGGGGTGCTGGACATCGCCCGGGCCGGGCATCCGGACCCGGCGATCCGGATGGCCGACGGCACGGTGCTGACGCGGCCGACGTCGGGCGGCCTGCCGCTGGGCATCGACCCGGACGCCGACTACCCCACGACCCGGCTCGCCCTGGAGTCCGGCGAGACCATGCTGATCTGCACGGACGGCTTGATCGAGACCGGCGGCCACGACCTGGACTCCGGCTGGCGGCGGCTGCGCGCGATCCTGGAGGACCACAAGGGCGACCTGGAGGAACTCGCCGACACCCTGGTGCAGGCCGTGCACGGGCCGTCGTCGCACCACACCACCGGCCCGCTGGCCGACCGCCGTGAGGACGACATCGCGCTGCTGCTGCTGTGCCGGGAGGGCGAGGGTTGCGGCTGCGGCGACACCATGATCGTCCGGGCTCCCGTGCGGCGCACCATGCTGACGGTCGCGCAGGCCGAGCCCGAGCGGGTCGCGGTGGCCCGGCAGCAACTGCGCGAGCTGCTGCACGACTGGTCCTCCCCCGACCAGGTCGACTCGGCGGTGCTGCTGCTGTCCGAGATGCTGACGAACGTCCTCGTGCACACCGACTCCGACGCGCTGCTCGTCGCCGAGATCACCGGTGGGGTGGGTGAACGGCGGCTGCGGATCGAGGTCACCGACGCCGGCGACGACCTGCCGCACAAGCGCAGCCCCGGGGAGCTGGCGTCCTCCGGCCGCGGCCTGGTGCTGATGGAACTGCTCGCGCACGCCTGGGGGGTGGACCCGCGCGGCGAGGGCAAGAGCATCTGGTTCGAGCTCTACGAGTCCGTGGACGGCTCGGGCGACGGGTCGTGGCAGCCGTAGCGGGTCACGACTCCTCGGACGCCGACGGCTCCTGGCTCTCGTAGCGAGTGCGGAGTTCCTGGAGGACGCCGAAGGCGGCGGCGGTGAGCGGCACGGCGAGCAGCATCCCGAGGACACCGGCCACCGACGCCCCGGCCGTGATCGCAACCATCACCACCGCCGGGTGCATCTGCACGGTCCGGCTCTGGATCACCGGCTGGAGCACGTGCCCTTCCAGCACCTGCACCGCGAGCACCACTCCGAGCACCCACAGCGCGATGACGAACCCCCGGTCGGCGAGCGCGACCAGCACGGCCACGGCTCCCGAGATGAAGGCGCCGAGGTAGGGGATGTAGGCCCCGACGAAGACCAGCGCCCCCAGCCCGGCCGCCCCGGGCACGTCGAGGACGAGCAGTCCGACGGTGATGCACAGTGCGTCGATGAGGGCGATGAAGGTGGTGCCGCGCATGAAGCCCTCGACGGCCTGGAAGGCCCGCCGCGCCATGGCCTCCAGGGTGTCGGCCGAGCCACGCGGGGACAGGGCCCGCAGCGTCCCGGCGGCCTTGTCGGAGTCGCGCAGGAAGAAGAAGACGAGCAGCAGCGCGAGCACGGCCATGGCGATGGCCTCGCCGACCACACTGACTCCGCTGATCACACCGGAGGCGGCCGAGCCGCCGAACTTGCCCAGGAGTTCCCGGGCGTTGGAGGCCAGGTCCTCCAGCGAGGTCCCGGCTGCCCCGAAGTGCTCGGAGATGCCCCGCGCGGCCTGCTTGAGCGAGGCGACGATCTCGTCGCCCGTGTCGATGAGCGCGGCGACCACGATGTACACGGCCCCGCCGACCACGGCGACCACCGCGACACAGGTGAGCCCGGCCGCGACCGACCGCTGCACCCCGGCCTTCACCAGCCGCCGGTGAAGGGGCCCGAGCAGGGCCGTCCCGAGCAGCGCGAGCAGCACGGGCACGACGGCGGTCCGGAACTCGTCGCACAGCCGGATCCCGACGTAGACGACTCCGGACACGAGCAGGAGGAGCGCGCACCAGGCGGCGAGACGCCGGAGGGGGTCCGGGAGGAGCGGCCTGGGGCCGGGAGCGGTCGGGTCGGAGGCCTGCACGCCTCCACCCGACCATGCCCGGGGCGGGCCGTCCCGCCGGAAAGGCCCGCTCGGGTGACGGGGCGTCAGCGCCGCTGGCCCGGTCGCCGGTTCAGGTCACCCGGCTGCTGAGACAGTCACCAACGAGAACTGCCCACCAGGTAGGTGATGCCCGCGAGGACGGCGAGGATCAGCGCCGGGATCGCCAGACCCTTCGCGATCGAGGTCAGTGTGTGCGTACCGCTCGCCGCCTGCCTCGTGTACTGCTCCCGCCGTGCTCCCAGATCGTGCCGGGCGAACGCGCCGACGACCAGCGCCACCGCACCGGCGATCAGACACACGGTGAGCGGTGTGAGCGCTCCGTGCTCGCGGATGTTGTCCTCGACGTTGCCGTGCACCCCTTGGTCGCCCCGTTCCATGACGGCCACCACCGCCGCCTGGAGGGCCAGTACGAGCGTGACGACCGCCGTGCCGGCGAGGGCGAGGGCGGCACCGGCAAGGGCGGGAGCGCGTCGGGACGGGGACGACTGGTCCCTTCGCGTCTGGTGTGCAGTGGTCGGGGGCGGCCTCTCGGGTGGGGGCGGGATGCGCGGGGGCTCGACGATCGCCGTGTCCCGCTTGCCGTCCGATCCATGCGTCGTCCTCGGGGAGCCGTTCGAGGGCCCGCCTCCGGGCTCGTGTGCCGGGCCTACCACCGCCTCGACGTGGATCACTGACTCGTCGGCCACACCCTTCAGCACGATGTCGCCGGACAGGTGCCCCTCGGCGGCCGTGTCGACGTGGACCTCCAGACCGCTCCCGGTCGGATCGACCCGCAGCCACGACTGTGTGGGCTGGGCCACGCAGTGACGGGCGAGCAGTGGGCCATGCATGGTCACGGACCGCTTCCGGGGGGTCGATCCCCTCGGTATCAGGCCGAAGTCCAGGTGGTCAGGGGACGGTGTCAGGCGGATCTCGCTCAAGACGTCGGACGCCAGATCGGCGATCTGCTGGATGTCGTTGCGCGCGACCTCCTCCAAGTGCTGACGCGCTCCTTCCGCCACGGGCAGCTCCATGTGCCGCAGTCGTCTGCGCAACTCCATCACGGCGCCCTGCCGTGTAAGGACGTCGCCGCTGTTCATGGCCGCCTGCAAGGAGGGAGGCGAGGGAATGGCGACGATCTTGATGCGGCCACGCCGGCTGTGCGCCAGATGCAGCTCCCCGTGCAGCTCCGCCGCCTTTTTCGGCGTCTGATGGGGGTTCTGCTCCCGTACGTGCCTGTAGACATACTCGTACAGGTCGTCGAGGGAGACTTTTCCGTCCACGTCGAGGTCGGCCTCGCCGGTCTCCAGGCCCTCGACCACTGCGTGCGTGAACACCGAAGGCCGCGGAGCGGAGTTCTCGGCGAGATGGTCGCCCTCGAAGGCGTACTCCATGGAGTCGGACGCGGTGATGACGGCCCAGCCCCGCCCACTGACCGGCTCGTCCTTCGCGAACGACTCGAGGACGTTGACCTCTCCGGAAGCGCGCACGGAGGACGAGCCCCGGGAGAAGGCGCCGCCGTAGCAGCAGTCGAGGAACAAGACGGTGCGGCCCGCCCGGGTGCCGGACATGCAGCCGCGGACGAACTGGGAGGCGACAGCCGTGGCGGCCAGCAGCGGGGGCTCGGTGTCGCTCGCGGCGAAGTACAGCTCGCCGGACTCGCTCTTGAGGCCGTGGCAGGAGAAGTGCAGCAGGAGCGTGTCGGCGCGGCTGCGGTCGTTGAAGAAGCCCTGGATGCGCCTGCGCATGAGGTCGGCCGATGCGTTGTGCACGACCTCCACCTCGAAGTCGCCGATCTGCGGGTCGCGCAGCACCCTCTCGAGGGCCGCGGCGTCCTGGGCAGGGGCCTTGAGCTTCTTGAGCCCCTGGTCGGCGTACCGGTCGTTGGCGATGATCAGCGCGTGTCTGGATTCCGTCATGGCTCGGCTCCGGCCGTGGAATGGCGCTGGAGGAAGATCTTGAACGCCTCCGCGACCTGATCGTCGGTCGCCTCGGACACCTCCAAGACGTCGTCGCCCATCTGCAGGTGCAAGGACGGGTGTGTGTCATGGCGCCGGCCCAGCCACGACCGGATCACGGTCAGCACCTGGCTCAGGGCGGTTGCCGAGCTGCCCAGGGACACCAGGAGGGCACCGATCGCAGTGACGTCCACGGCCCGCGCCCCGGGCGGGACCTCCCCGCCGGTGAGCGCCGTGACGTCGTCCACGTCGAGATCGAGCAGTTCCTCGCGCAGGTAGCCGGTCAGCTCCGCGACGCGTTCGGCTTCCGCGTCCTCTTCGGTGAGGAGGATTTGCAGTTTGTTCTCCACCGGCTCAGCCCCTTGGTTCAGTTCGTGCTCGGTAGGGGCGGCGCAGAGTCGGCCTATCGGTGGGCTCTACGTCATCATTTACAGTTTCTGCTGCTCAGAGCAGGGTGGCAAGTCGCCGATGATGGAATGAGTTTCACGGTTCAACCATAAGGTTCGTCATTCAACTCAAGATGACTCACCGTCGGCAACGTCCATTGACGCAAGGGCAATTCCTCAACCGCCGCAGCGACGCTCCGTGTTGGCCGCTGCGACGGGGGCGTCACCAGGTGCTCCCGGTGACAAGGGCGGGGACCGGCGCCGTCTTAACCTTGCGCGAGCACCCCAGAGCGGGGGCAACCGGTCCGGGTGCGAGTGCGATCAGCTGGTGGGAGCTGACGAACCGTGTTCGGCCCTATCGCGCGTGCGCCCTCAGCCCTCCGTGAATGGCTCTTCCCGGCAACTGGCCGCCCCCGTGCAACCGTTCCAGCCGTAGCCCGGCAACGGCGAAGCCCCGTCGCAGGCCTCTGCCGCCGCACAAGAGCTCCTACGCGACCGAAGCAGCCAGCGATCAGCCGTTGCCGTGATCCACGGCCCACACGTCAGCCCCGTCTGCGCTGCAGACGGGGCTGACTCATCGCGAGAGCCAAGGCCGGTGTCAGTCCTGCGGTCCGCTCGCGGTCATTCCGTGCACCGCCGGGACCGTCCCCAGCCGGCCCTTCTGGAAGTCCTCGAAGGCCTGCATGAGTTCTTCCTTGGTGTTCATCACGAACGGGCCGTAGTGGGCCATGGGCTCACGGATCGGCTGCCCGCCGAGCAGGACGACCTCCAGGTCCGGCGTGTGGGAGTCCTGCTTCTCGTCCGCGCGGACGGTCAGCGAGGATCCGGCGCCGAAGACGGCGGTCTGGCCCGTGTGGACCGGGCGTCGCTCGGTGCCGACGCTGCCGCGCCCGGCCAGCACGTACGCCAGGCCGTTGAAGTCCTCGCGCCACGGCAGGGTCAGCTCCGCCCCCGGCGCCAGCGTCGCGTGGATCATCGTGATCGGCGTGTGCGTGATGCCGGGGCCCTGGTGCCCGTCCAGCTCACCGGCGATGACACGCAGCAGCGCGCCGCCGTCGGGGGTGCTCAGCAGCTGGACCGAACCGCCGCGGATGTCCTGGTAGCGCGGGGCCATCATCTTGTCCTTGGCCGGGAGGTTCACCCACAGCTGGAGGCCGTGGAAGAGCCCGCCGGACATGACGAGATGCTCCGGTGGCGCCTCGATGTGCAGCAGGCCCGAGCCCGCGGTCATCCACTGGGTGTCCCCGTTGGTGATGGTGCCGCCACCGCCGTTGGAGTCCTGGTGGTCGAAGATCCCGTCGATGATGTACGTGACGGTCTCGAAGCCGCGGTGCGGGTGCCACGGCGTGCCCTTGGGCTCGCCCGGCGCGTACTCCACCTCGCCCATCTGGTCCATCATGATGAACGGGTCGAGGTGGCGGTAGTTGATCCCCGCGAACGCCCGGCGCACCGGGAAGCCCTCACCCTCGAAACCGCTCGGAGCGGTCGTGACGGCGAGCACGGGACGTGCCACGGCGTCGGCGGGCGCGGTCACGCGGGGCAGCGTCAACGGGTTCTCGACGGTCACAGCAGGCATGTCGGTTCCTCCTCGTGTACGCCCAGTTTAGTTGAGCGTTGAACTTCTTGCCACCCCCAACAGAAAAAACCAGGTGGGCATTCCCGGGCGACGGCGCAGCGAACCACGGGACACCGGCACGGTGAAAGGCCGGCACCCCCCGCGCTCGGGGTACCGGCCTTTGCGTACGTCCGCGTCAGGCGACGAGCTCGGGCTTCTCGCTCCCGGCCGGGGCGGGCTCGGGCTTGCGGTCCCGCATCACCAGCGTGGCCACGACCGCAGCGGCCAGTACACCGATCGCGCTGATCGTGAAGGTCGTCGACATCGAGGCGGCGAAGGCCTCCCGGGCCGCCCGCACCAGGCCCGTGTCGCCGCCCGCGACAGCCAGGGCCCCGCCGATGGACTCCCTGGCCTGCTCGGAAGCGTCGGCCGGCATCTCGTCCGTGTAGCCACTGGAGAGCAGCGAGCCGAGGATCGCGATGCCGAGGGCGGTGCCGGACTGCTGGATGGTGTCGTTGAGGGCCGAGCCGACGCCCGCCTTCTCCTCCGGGATGGTGCTCATCAGGGCGGCGACCGCGGCCGGCATCGCCAGACCGGCACCCAGGCCCAGGACCCCCAGCGCCACGGCCGGGACCGTGAAGCCGCTGTCGGCGGTGAGCGTGGTCAGCAGCCCGAAGGAGGCGGCCATCAGCAGCATCCCGGCGAGGATGACGAACCGGTTGCCCACCTTCACCGCGAGCTGCGCCCCGGCCGCGTTGCCGGCCAGCGCGGCCACGGCCAGCGGAAGGAAGGCCAGACCCGCCTTGACGGCGGACCATCCGAGGACGAACTGGAGGTACTGGGTCAGGACCAGCAGCAGTCCGGCGTTGCCGATCTGGACGAGCGCCAGGGAGAGCGAACCGCCGCTGAAGTTGCGGTGCTTGAAGAGGACCAGCGGGACCATCGGCGAGCGGGTGACGTTCTCCCAGACCACGAAGCCGGCCAGGGCGACGACCGCGACCGCGAGGATGAGGAGGGAACGGCCGCCGAACGCGCCGTGCTGCGGAATCTCGATGATCCACCACACCAGAGCCGCCATCCCCACCGCCGACAGCACCGCGCCCAGCGGGTCCGGCTTCTGCCAGGGCGCCTTCGACTCCGGCATCAGCAGCACACCGGCCAGCAGCGCCAGGGCGACGATCGGCACGTTGATCAGGAAGATCGCCTGCCAGGCGAAGTGGTCGATCAGCACACCGCCGAGAACCGGGCTGCCGACCAGCCCCAGCATCGACACCGAACCCCACGCCGCCATCGCCTTGGGCCGCTCGTCCTCGTCGAAGACGGTGATCAGGATCGACAGCGTGGACGGCATGATCAGCGCCCCGCCGACTCCCATCGCGATCCGCACCGCGATCAGCTCACCCGGACTGGCGCAGAACACCGCCCCCAGTGAGGCCGCCCCGAACAACAGCAGGCCGATCAGCATCACCTTCCGGCGTCCGAACCGGTCCCCCAGGCTTCCCGAGGTCAGCAGCAGCCCGGCGAAAACCAGGATGTAGGAGTCGAGGATCCACTGCATCTCCTGGGCGCTCGCCCCCAGATCCTCGGTCAGCGCGGGCACGGCGACCGTCAGTGCCATGTTGTCGACGACCAGTACGAGCGTGCTCAGGCACAGCACGATCAGGATCCACCAGCGCCGCGGATTGCGAGCGTCCATTCCAGTTCCCCTCCTGCGAACACCGTTCCTGCAATGCGCACACTGTACGCACAGCGGAACAGCGTGCGCAAGCGTTGAGTTCTGTACGCTGATTGCGCACGCTGTTCGCACGAAGGTGCCGCAGGTCCCAGCAGGAGGAGCAGATGAGCCGGAGCAAGACGACGGACAAGAACCCGATCCCGTCCGTATGGGCCCGCGAGGAACGCCGCGCCGACCAGCCCGCGCTCAGCCGCGAGGCGATCGTCCGGGAGGCGATCGCGATGCTCGACGCGGACGGGATCGAGGCGCTCAGCATGCGCAAGCTCGGCGCCCGGCTGAACGCCGGCGCGACCTCGCTGTACCGGCACGTCGCCACGAAGGACGAGCTGATGGAGCTCGCGGTGGACGAGGTCGCCGCCGAGATCCACGTCCCGCCGGCCGACAGCCCCGACTGGCGCGCGGCCGTGACCGAGGCGGCGAGGTCGTTCCGTACGACGGCGCTACGGCATCCCTGGCTGACCCTGGTCCTGGGCCAGGCGGGGCTCGCCTACCTCGGCCCCAACTACATGAACTTCTCCGAGCGCCTCGCGGCCCTGTTCACCGCGGCGGGGTTCCCCGAGCCGAGCCGTGCGATCGACGCCGTCTTCTCGTACGTCATCGGCATGTCCACCACCGAGGCCGCCTGGCTCACCACGGTCGCCCGTTCCGGCGAGACCGAGTCCGAGTTCGTCGCCCGGCTGCTGCCCACGGCACGGCAGGTCTCTTCCGGCTACGACCACCTGGCGGCCGCCGAAGCCACGACCGGCGCCCAGGCCGCCGACCCCGCCCGGCTCCGCGACGACAAGTTCGCCTACGGCCTGGACGTCGTCCTGGACGGCCTGGCGCTGCGCCTGCCGCAGTCGACGTAGGGGCGGCCGCCGTCCGCGAGGGGAAGGGCGGCTAGCCGTCTGCGGAGCAATGGCGTCTAGCCATACATCCGGCGCATCGCGAACTCGACCATCTGCTCGACGGCCTTCGCGTCGAACACCATGCGGTGCTCGCCCTCCATGTCCAGCACGAAGCCGTAGCCCGTCGGCAGCAGGTCCAGGACCTCGGCGCCGGTGATCACGAAGTACTTGGACTCCTTGCCCGCGTACCGGCGCAGCTCCTTGAGCGTGCTGAACATCGGGATCACCGGCTGCTGGGTGTTGTGCAGGGCGAGAAAGCCGGGGTTGTCGCCGCGCGGGCAGTAGACCTTCGACGTCGCGAAGACCTGCTGGAAGTCCTCGGCGGCCATCTGCCCGGTCGTGAACGCGCGCACCGCGTCCGACAGGGAGGGCGGGGACGGCTCGGGGTACAGCGGCGGCTGCTGTCCGTACCCGCCGGACATCGGCTGCTGCGGAGGGGCGTACTGCTGCTGCGGGCCCGCTGTCTGGTCGTAGCCGTACATGAGCGCAAGAGTACCGAGAGCGGCCGGGCGATCGGGCCGGTACGGCGGGCCCGGCAAACCGACAGCGACTCGACAGCACCGGCTGTGTGGATCGCGGCGTCCGCCGCTCGTAGCGTCGAACCATGAACGGACGCCATGACGAGGGCCCGCACGAGCACGACAGAGGCCTCTCCTACGACCTCCCCGTCCTCGCCCGCCGCCGGATGATCCGGCTGATGGCCGGCGCGAGCCTGATCCCGCTGGTGGGCTGCACGACGGAGGAGAAGACCACCGCGTCCCCCTCCTCTTCCTCCCCTTCTTCCTCTTCCTCCTCGACCGCCGGGTGCGCGGAGATCCCCGAGGAGACGGCCGGGCCCTTCCCCGGCGACGGCTCCAACGGCGTGAACGTCCTGAAGGAGAGCGGCGTCGTCCGCAGCGACATCACGAAGAGCTTCGGCGACTCCGCGGGCGGCACCGCCGAGGGCGTGCCCCTGACGGTCACGCTGACGGTGGTGGACGCGGCCTCCGGCTGCGGCACCCCCAAGCAGGGCGCCGCCGTCTACGTGTGGCACTGCGACCGGGACGGCGCCTACTCCCTGTACTCCGAGGGCGTCACCGAGGAGAACTACCTGCGGGGCGTCCAGGAGACGGACGAGAAGGGCCAGGTCACGTTCACGAGCGTCTTCCCCGGCTGCTACCCGGGCCGCTGGCCGCACATCCACTTCGAGGTCTACGGCTCTCTGGCCGACGCCACCGCCGCCACATCGATCACGAACACCTCGCAGCTCGCCTTCCCGAAGGACGTCTGCGACGCGGTGTACGCCACGGACGGCTACGGCGACAGCGTGCGGAACCTGAGCAGCCTCTCCCTGGAGGACGACGGCATCTTCAGCGACGGCCACGAGCGGCAGCTGGCGACGATGGCGGGCAGTGCGGGGGACGGCTACACCGCGACCTTGACCGTTCCGGTGTGACCTGTCACAGATGACCGGATGGGGTTGCGTCTTATTACTGGCGGGTAGCATCATCGTAGCTACTTGTTGGTACGTGAACTAGAGCGAGGATCCAGTGCCTCGCCGATCTCTCTAGGGAGCCGGGAGCCGTCGCCATGGGGCACTACAAGTCGAATCTCCGCGACATCGAGTTCAACCTCTTCGAAGTACTCGGGCGCGACAAGGTGTACGGCACCGGCCCGTTCGAGGAGACGGACGTCGAGACCGCGAAGAGCATCCTCGAGGAGATGACCCGCCTCTCGGAGAACGAGCTGGCCGAGTCCTTCATCGACGCCGACCGCAACCCGCCGGTCTTCGACCCGGAGACCAACACGGCGCCGGTCCCCGCGTCCTTCAAGAAGAGCTACCAGGCCTTCATGGACTCCGAGTACTGGCGCCTCGGCCTGCCCGAGGAGATCGGCGGCACCACCTCGCCCCGCTCCCTGATCTGGGCGTACGCCGAGCTGATCCTGGGCGCCAACCCGGCCGTGTGGATGTACTCCTCGGGCCCGGCCTTCGCCGGCATCCTCTTCGAGGAGGGCAACGAGGTCCAGAAGCACGTAGCCAAGATCGCCGTGGAGAAGCAGTGGGGCTCCACGATGGTGCTCACCGAGCCCGACGCGGGCTCCGACGTGGGCGCCGGCCGCACCAAGGCCGTACAGCAGGAGGACGGCTCCTGGCACATCGAGGGCGTGAAGCGCTTCATCACGTCCGGTGAGCACGACATGTCGGAGAACATCCTCCACTACGTGCTCGCGCGTCCCGAGGGCGCCGGCCCCGGCACCAAGGGCCTGTCCCTCTTCCTCGTGCCGAAGTACCTCTTCGACTTCGAGACCGGCGAGCTGGGCGAGCGCAACGGCGTCTACGCCACGAACGTCGAGCACAAGATGGGCCTGAAGGCCTCCAACACCTGCGAGATGACCTTCGGCGACCAGCACCCCGCCAAGGGCTGGCTGATCGGCGACAAGCACGACGGCATCCGCCAGATGTTCCGCATCATCGAGTTCGCCCGCATGATGGTCGGCACGAAGGCGATCTCCACGCTGTCCACGGGCTACCTGAACGCGCTGGAGTACGCCAAGGAGCGCGTCCAGGGCCCCGACCTGGCGAACTTCATGGACAAGACCGCGCCCAAGGTCACCATCACCCACCACCCCGACGTGCGCCGCTCACTGATCACGCAGAAGGCGTACGCGGAGGGCATGCGCGCCCTGGTGATGTACACCGCCTCGATCCAGGACGCGATCCAGATCAAGGAGGCCGCCGGCGAGGACGCCTCCGCCGAGCACGCGCTGAACGACCTGCTCCTGCCCATCGTCAAGGGCTACGGCTCCGAGAAGGGCTACGAGCTGCTCGCCCAGTCGCTCCAGACCTTCGGCGGCTCCGGCTTCCTCCAGGAGTACCCGATCGAGCAGTACATCCGGGACTCCAAGATCGACACCCTGTACGAGGGCACCACGGCGATCCAGGGCCAGGACTTCTTCTTCCGGAAGATCGTCCGCAACCAGGGCGCCGCGCTGAACTCCCTCGCCGAGGACATCAAGAAGTTCCTGGCCCTCGGCACGGGCGGCGAGGAGCTGGCCGGTAGCCGCGAGCACCTCGCCAAGGCCGCGGTCGAGCTGGAAGCCATCGTCGGCCTGATGCTCACCGACCTCGCGGCCACCGAGCAGGACGTCAAGAACATCTACAAGGTCGGGCTGAACACCACCCGCCTGCTGATGGCCTCCGGTGACGTCGTCGTCGGCTACCTGCTGCTCAAGGGCGCCGCGATCGCCGCCGAGAAGCTGGAGACCGCCTCCGCCAAGGACAAGGCGTTCTACACCGGCAAGATCGCCGCGGCCAAGTTCTTCGCCGCCAACGTCCTGCCGGGCGTCACCCTGGCCCGCAAGGTCGCCGAGGGTGTCGAGCTGGACCTGATGGAGCTGGACGAGGCCGCGTTCTGATCCTCACGTCCTCTGTTCGAGGGCCTGTTCCCCTACCCGGGGAACAGGCCCTCGTCCGTCGTTAAGGTGAATGCATGACCGAACCAGCGCGCTTCGACCGCGGCCACACCGACGACCTCATGACCTTCCTGGCGGCGAGCCCGTCGCCGTACCACGCCGTGGCCACAGCTGCCGAACGGCTGGAGAAGGCAGGCTTCAAGCAGGTCGCCGAGACGGACGCCTGGGACGGGACGAAAGGCGGCAAGTACGTGCTGCGCGGCGGCGCGATCATCGCCTGGTACGTGCCGGAGGGCGCCGCACCGCACACGCCCTTCCGCATCGTCGGCGCCCACACCGACTCCCCCAACCTGCGCGTCAAGCCGCTCCCCGACAGCGGGGCGCACGGCTGGCGCCAGGTGGCCGTGGAGATCTACGGCGGACCGCTGCTCAACTCCTGGCTGGACCGCGATCTGGGCCTCGCGGGCCGGCTGACCCTGCGCGACGGCTCGACGCGCCTGGTCAACGTCGACCGGCCGCTGCTGCGCGTCCCGCAGCTCGCCATCCACCTGGACCGCTCGGTGACGGCGGACGGCCTCAAGCTCGACAAGCAGCGGCACATGCAGCCGGTCTGGGGCCTGGGCAACGACGTGCGCGACGGCGACCTGATCGCCTTCCTGGAGGAGACGGCCGGCATCCCCGCGGGCGAGGTCACCGGCTGGGACCTGATGACGCACTCCGTGGAACCGCCCGCTTACCTGGGCCGCGACCGCGAACTGCTGGCCGGCCCGCGCATGGACAACCTGTTGTCCGTGCACGCCGGCACGGCGGCCCTCGCTGCCGTGGCCTCCGGCGCGTCCGAGCCGGCCTCCATCCCGGTCCTGGCCGCCTTCGACCACGAGGAGAACGGCTCCCAGTCGGACACGGGCGCGGACGGACCGCTGCTCGGCAACGTGCTGGAGCGCTCGGTGTTCGCGCGCGGCGGCTCGTACGAGGACCGGGCCCGCGCCTTCGCCGGCACGGTCTGCCTGTCCTCCGACACGGGGCACGCCGTCCACCCCAACTACGCGGAGCGGCACGACCCGACGCACCACCCGCGCGTCAACGGCGGCCCGATCCTCAAGGTCAACGTCAACAACCGCTACGCCACGGACGGTTCGGGCCGCGCGGAGTTCACGGCGGCCTGCGAGGCGGCCGACGTGCCCTTCCAGTCCTTCGTCTCCAACAACTCCATGCCCTGCGGCACCACGATCGGCCCGATCACCGCCGCCCGGCACGGCATCAGGACCGTCGACATCGGCGTGGCCATCCTGTCGATGCACAGCGCGCGCGAACTGTGCGGAGCTGACGACCCGTTCCTGCTCGCGAACGCGTTGACGGCGTTCCTCGAGGGATAGAACGGACCGTCACCGCATGGGTGTTCCCCTCGGGGGTACCCGGTGTGCGGACCGGAACGACCGGACCGTACAGGGAGGCGACACTCATGGGCCTCGGCGGATGCATCATCCTCATCGCCGTGGGAGCCATCCTCACGTTCGCGACCGACTGGGACATGCAGGGGGTCAACCTCGATCTCGTCGGCATCATCCTGATGATCGTCGGACTGATCGGCGTCACGACGTTCAGCAGCATCGCCAGGCGCCGGCGCGTGGTGGTGCCGCCCACGACGCCGGTCGTGGACGACGGACGACACCACACGCGCGACGGCTACAGCGACGGATACGGCGTGTGACGCCCGCCCGGATCAGGTGTCCATCCCGGCAAGGACCAGGGGCAGCCGGTCCGTCCCCGACTCGGTGAGACGGACCGGCACGCCCCAGTCCTGCTGGTGGACGTGACAGGCCGGGTACTCGTTGTCGGGGTCGTCGTCGCAGGAGGCGGCCATCGCGGAGACGTGCAGCACACCCTCCGGCACGGAGGGGTCGAGTTCGAGGGCGCGGGACAGCTCGGTTCCCGCGCCCTCGCCGTCGATCAGCAACTCCGGCGGGGTGGACGAGACGAGCAGCCGGGTGGAGGGGCCGATGGGTCCCCTGCTCGAGCGGAGTCGAGAGCTTGGGGGAGGGTGTCCTTGTCCTCCAGCTCGTCCAGGACGTGGGGGCAGTTGATGCAGCAGAACGTCCAGAAAGTCGAGGATGACGATGCGCCCTCGCAGGTCGGCGAGGGTGTACTGCTGCCCGCCCGCGTTCAGCCAGCCACCCTTGCCGGTCAGCTCGGGGGCGCGGACGCGGGCCCGTCGGGTGCGGAGTCGTTCATGCGTCCAGGGTGTCATCCGGCACTGACAGCCGGTCCAGCGCATGGCCGGTCGTGGCGTCCACGTGCGCGGGCACGTCGTCGTGGCGGTCGCCGACCGTGAGGGTACCGGTGGGCTCGAACACGAGGATCGCGGTCGGGACGGGGGCGTAGGGCTTGTGTTCGGTGCCGCGCGGGACGGTGAAGACGCTGCCCCTGGGGAGCACGACCGTGCGCTCACCGGCCGGCTCGCGCAGGCCGATGTGGAGTTCGCCGTCGAGGACGAGGAAAAACTCGTCGGTGTGGTCGTGGACGTGCCAGACGTGCTCGCCCTCGACCTTCGCGACGCGGACGTCGTAGTCGTTGACGGCGGTGACGATGCGCGGGCTCCACTGCTCGGAGAAGGAGGCCAGGGCGTGGGCGAGGGAGACGGGTTCCTGGGTCATGAGGCGATCTTCAGGGGTGCCGTGCGTCTCGCACGAGTGCTAGAAATTGCACATGCCGCAAGGATCCTCGCACCGCCCGCACCAGGTCGCCGTGATCGTCGACAAGGGCACCAACCCCTTCGAGGTGGGGGTGGCCACCGAACTGTTCGGACTGCCACGGCCCGAGCTGGGGCTGCCGGGGCCGTTGTACGAGGTGACGCTGTGCGCGCCCGCGCCGGAGATCCGGATGAACCACGGCTTCTTCACGCTCACGGGCGTCCGGGGCCTGGACGCCGTGGACCGGGCGGACACGCTGGTCGTGCCCGGCCGGCCGGACAACGTCGTACCGCGCGCCCCTGCCGTGCTCGACGCCATCCGGCGCGCACACGCGCGTGGCGCCCGGGTCATGAGCTTCTGCACCGGCACCTTCGCGCTCGCCGAGGCCGGACTGCTGGACGGGCGGCGGGCGGCGACGCACTGGCGCTGGGCTGACTCCTTCCGCCGGCTGCACCCGAAGGTGCTGCTGGAGCCGGACGTGCTGTTCGTGGACGAGGGTGACCTTCTCACCGCCGCCGGCAGTGCGGCCGCGCTCGATCTCGGGCTGCACGTCTGGCGCCGGGACCACGGCGCCGAGATCGCCAACCACGTCTCCCGGCGGCTGGTGTTCGCCACGCACCGGGACGGCGGGCAGCGGCAGTTCGTGGAGCGGCCGGTGCCGGACGTGAAAGACGTGTCCCTGGCACCCCTGCTGGAGTGGGCGCAGGAGCGGCTGGGCGAGCCGCTGACCGTGGCGGACCTGGCCGCACGCGCGCGTGTCAGCCCGGCCACGCTCCACCGGCGCTTCCGCGCCCAGCTCGGGACGACACCGCTCGCGTGGCTGACGGGAGAGCGGGTGGCGCTGGCCTGCCGGCTGATCGAGCGGGGCGAGGAACGGCTGGACGTGGTGGCGGCCCGCAGCGGGCTCGGCACGGCCGCCAACCTGCGCAACCGGCTGCGGCGGGTGACCGGGCTCAGCCCGTCGGCCTATCGACGGCGTTTCGGAGCGGGCGCCGGGGAAGCCCTGGTGTCATGAGATTCCTCGTGTACGACCGACTCCTCGGCTTCGGTGACGACTACTGGATCGAGGACGACAGCGGCTCCAAGGTGTTCCTCGTCGACGGCAAGGCCCTGCGCCTGCGGGACACCTGGGAGCTGAAGGACACCCAGGGGCGCGTCCTGGTCGACATCCACCAGAAGATGCTCGCCCTGCGCGACACGATGGTGCTCCAGCGGGGCGGCGAGCCGCTGGCGACGATCCGCCGGAAACGGCTGTCCCTGCTGCGCAACCACTACCGGGTGTACCTGGCCGACGGCAGCGAGCTGGACGTCAGCGGCAAGATCCTCGACCGCGAGTTCGCCGTCGAGTACGACGGTGAGCTGCTGGCGGTGATCTCCCGGCGGTGGCTGACCGTCCGGGACACCTACGGCGTGGAGGTCGTCCACGAGGACGCGGATCCGGCGCTGCTGATCGCGGTCGCGGTGTGTGTGATCCACCTGGCGGAGAAGGAGCGGGAGGAGTGACGGCCCTGGCCGGCGCCCCCTAAGGCTGCCGGCGAGGAGGCTGGAGCCCCAGCACCCGATCCTTCAGCGCCGGGAACTGCTCCCGCGTCGTCGCGACCTTCCCCGGGTCGAACTCCACCGTCAGGACCTCCTCGCCGGCGCCCGCCTCGGCCAGCACCTCGCCCCACGGGTCGACCACGATCGAGTGACCGGCCTGGGGAACTCCGGCGTGCGTCCCGGCCGTTCCGCACGCGACGACGAACGTCTGGTTCTCGACCGCCCGTGCCTGAGCCAGCAGCGTCCAGTGGGGCCGGCGACGCTCCGGCCAGCCCGCCGGGACCACGAGCGTCTCGGCACCGGCGTCGACGAGACCGCGGAAGAGTTCGGGGAAACGGAGGTCGTAACAGGTGCCTAGGCCCAGGGTGGTCGACGGCAGACGGACCGTCACCAGCTCGGCACCCGCGCCCATCAGCACGGCCTCGCCCTTGTCGAAGCCGAAGCGGTGGATCTTGCGGTAGACGGCGGAGAGGTCGCCGGAGGGGGAGAAGACCAGGGAGGTGTTGTAGAGGGGCCCCTCAGGATCCCGCTCCGGGATCGAGCCCGCGTGCAGCCACACGCCGGCGTCGCTCGCGGCCTTCGCCATCGCCTCGTACGTCGGCCCTTCGAGCGGCTCGGCCTCCTGCCCGAACTCCTCGTAGGCGAAGGCACCCGTGGTCCACAGCTCCGGCAGGACGACGAGATCGGCCCCGGCCTGATCGCGGACCATCGAAGCCACCCGTCGGCGGCGCGATTCGACCGATTCGCCCTCGTTTACGGCGATCTGGATCACAGAGGCGCGCACACTACCACCGTCCTGGCATTCGGCCCGTCCAACAAGGGCTTCCCCACGGGCCTACGATCGTCACACGAAAGCACTGCCGGGGTGCCTCACAGCAGCGTAACTTAGCTGCCAAGACACCCGCCGACAGCCGCCACCTCCCACTGGCAACCGCCACCACCTGCCCGTGCACCGACCGCCGAGGGGTCCCGTTCCGTGAGTCTGCATCCCACCCTCCAGCCCTACGCCGACGCCTGGACCCACTCCGTCGAAGCGATATCCGAGCTGCTCCAGCCGCTCGCGGAGGCCGAGTGGAACCGGCGGACGCCGTGCCCCGGGTGGTCGGTGCGGGACGTGGTCTCCCATGTCATCGGCCTGGACTGCGAGATGCTGGGCGACCCGCGCCCCATCCACACGCTGCCGCGCGACCTCTTCCACGTGACGAACGACCACCAGCGCTACATGGAGATGCAGGTCGACGTCCGCCGTCACCACACGGCGCCGGAGATGACCTCCGAGCTGGAGTACGTGATCATCCGCCGCAACCGCCAGCTGCGCAACGACTCGCGTGACCCGGGCACGAAGGTGCGCGGCCCGCTCGGCACGGAGCTGACCCTGGAGGAGTCCATGCGCCGGCACGCCTTCGACGTGTGGGTGCACGAGCAGGACCTGCGCACGGCCCTCGGCCGGCCCGGCAACCTCGACTCCCCCGGCGCGCACGTCGCCCGTGACGTGCTGCTCGGCGAACTCCCTCGCGTGGTCGCCGAGGGCGCGCAGGCACCACGCAGCTCGGCCGTCGTCTTCGACGTCCACGGCCCCATCGAGTTCCTGCGCACGATCCGCGTCGACATCCAGGGCCGCGGCACCCTGGAAACGGCCCCCGCCCTCGGCCCCGCCGCCACGCTCACCCTCGACTGGGAGACGTACGTACGCCTGGCCTGCGGCCGCGTGACGCCGGAGTCGGTGACCGACAGGGTGAAGACGGAGGGCGACCCGGACCTGACGGCGGCGATCCTGAGGAACTTCACGGTGACGAAGTAGCCCTGGCTGCGGGCAGTCGTGCCTCCCCCAGCGCCTTAAGGGCCTGGGAGGTGCCCCCAGGGCGGCACGGGTGGGCGCAGCGGCACCTCGCCGCGCCGAGCTGCGCACCCACCCGCCCCCAGCACCAACGGCCCGTGCCGCAAAATCCCCATGCCGCCCGCCCACCACCCCACGTACCGTCCCTGCGCATGACCACCCCGCCCCGCCACACACGCCTCACTTTCCACGGCCCGCTGTCCGGAGCACGGGCCGACCAACTCGTGACGCGCCTAGCCGGCAACACCCCCACAACCGTCCTCGACATCGGCTGCGGCTGGGGCGAGCTGATGCTCCGCGTCCTGACCGCCACCCCGGAGGCGACCGGCACCGGCATCGACATCAACGCCGAGGACCTGGCCCGCGGCCGACAAGCCGCCGAGGCACGAGGCCTCACGGCCCGAGCCCGTTTCCTCGAAGAGTCGGCCACCGGAACCCCCCACGGCCCAGCCGACCTCGTCCTGTGCGTCGGCGCGAGCCAGGCACTCGGCAGCCAACTGCCCCAAGCCCTCGGCGAACTGCGCAGGCTCGTCTCCGACCACGGCCGCGTCCTCCTGGGCGAAGGCTTCTGGCACCGCACCCCGACCGAGGCCGAACTGTCCCGCATGTGGCCGGACGCGAAAGCCACCGACCACCCCGACCTCGCGACCCTCGTCGGCCTGGCCGTCGACGCGGGGTTCCGGCCGGAGTGGACGGAGACCGCGAGCCTCGACGAATGGGAGGAGTTCGAGTCGGCGTACCTCGCGGACACCGAGGTGTGGCTCGCCCGGCACCCCGGCCACCCCCTGACCGCCGAGACCCGGGAGCGCGCCGACCGGCACCGAGCCGCCTGGCTCACCTACCGCGGCGTCCTCGGGCTCGCGTACCTCACCCTGGTACCGGTGGTGGCCCGTTGATCTACGCCTGTGCCGGGACGTGCACCGTCTCCACCCGGCTCGCCACCAGCCGCTCCCGCTCGCGCCGGGCCGCCTGCTTGCGCAGCCGCAGGATCTGCGCGACCCCGAGCGCCTGGAGTACGAACACCACCGAGAAGGCCACGGTGTAGTCGTCGCCGGTGGCGTCCAGCAGCACCCCGATCGCGAACAGCGTGGTCATGGAGGCCACGAAGCCGCCCATGTTGGTGATGCCGGAGGCCGTGCCCTGCCGCTCGGGCGGGTTCGCCGGGCGGGCGAAGTCGAAGCCGAGCATCGACGCGGGCCCGCATGCCCCGAGGACCGTGCACAGCACGATCAGCAGCCACATCGGGGCGTGCGGGCCGGGGTAGGCCAGCGTCGCCGCCCACAGGGCCGCCGTCGTCCCGACCGTGCCGAGCGCGAGCGGCAGCCGCGCCCCGTGGTGCCGGGCGACGATCTGGCCGTAGACCAGGCCGACGACCATGTTCGACAGCACGACCAGCGTGAGGAGTTCGCCGGCCGTGGCCCGGGACAGTCCCTGGGCCTCGACGAGGAACGGCAGGCCCCACAGCAGCAGGAACACCATCGCCGGGAACTGGGTCGTGAAGTGCACCCACAGGCCGAGCCGCGTCCCCGGCTCCCGCCAGGCCGCGGCGATCTGCCGTCGTACGTAGGCCGCGCCCTGGTGCGGGAGGGGCTCCGGCTCGTGGCCCTCGGGGTGGTCCTTCAGGAACAGCAGCACCAGGACGAACACCACGGCCCCGGCGGCCGCGCTGCCCGCGAAGGCCGCCGTCCAGCCGACGCCGTGCAGCAGCCGGGCCAGGACGAGCGTGGAGACGAGGTTGCCCGCCATGCCCACCAGCCCCGCGAACTGGGCGACGAGCGGCCCGCGCCGGGCCGGGAACCACCGGCCGCCCAGCCGCAGCACGCTGATGAAGGTCAGCGCGTCACCGCAGCCGAGCAGCGCCCGGGAGGCGAGTGCCATGCCGTACGACGGGGAGAACGCGAAGCCCAGCTGCCCGGCCGTGAACAGCACCGCCCCGAGGGCCAGCACCTTCTTGGTGCCGAGCCGGTCGACGAGCAGGCCGACGGGTATCTGCATGCCCGCGTAGACCAGCAGCTGGAGGATGGAGAAGGTGGACAGCGCGGAGGCGTTGACGTGGAAGCGGTCGGCGGCGTCGAGGCCGGCGACGCCCAGGGACGTGCGGAAGATGACCGCGACGAAGTAGACCGAGACGCCGATGCCCCAGACCGCCAGTGCGCGCCGGCCGCCCGGAGGATCGCCCGGCAGCGTGCTGCTCATCGGACCTCCCCCCGGGCCAGGTCCGAGAACCAGCCGACGTGCCGGTGGACCAGCCCGACGGCCGCCTCGGCGTCCCCGGCACGCAGCGCGTCGAGGATCTCCTCGTGCTCGGCGAGGGTCTTGGCGATCCGGTCGGGGTGGGAGTGCATGACGGCGACACCCATCCGCAGCTGGCGGTCGCGCAGCTGGTCGTAGAGCCGGGAGAGGATCTCGTTGCCGCCGCTGCGGACGATCTCGGCGTGGAAACAGCGGTCGGTGACGGCGGCGCCCGCGAGGTCTCCGGCGGCGGCCTGCTTCTTCTGCCGGGCCAGCAGTTCCTCAAGGCGCTCGATGAGCCCGGCGGGCGCGGGCACGGCCTTGCGCGCCGCGTGCTCCTCGACGAGCAGCCGGGTCTCGACGACATCGGCGATCTCCTGCGCGGAGACCGGCAGGACGAGGGCGCCCTTCTTCGGGTAGAGCCGGATCAGCCCTTCGGCCTCCAGCCGGAGCAGCGCCTCACGCACCGGAGTGCGCGAGACCCCGACGGCCTCGGCGAGCTCGCCCTCGGTGAGGAGGGTCCCGCCCTCGTAACGGCGTTCCAGGACGCCCTGCTTGACGTGGGCGTAGACGCGGTCGGCGGCGGGAGGTTGCTTCACGGCCAAGGTCATGCCGACAGCATAGATACAACAGGTACGCATGGATGCATTCGTCCAGTATGCGGACTCGAATGTCACACATCTGCGGCAAAGCGGGGGTCCCGCTCGGCAAGGACACCACCACGTGTGCTAGTTACGAGTGAGACACGTGCGGCCCCCTTTCCCGTCGTCCTCAATTCGGCCGCACCGATGGGGCATTCAACGTAATCGGGGTACTTCACTTGATAACCGGCATTCAGGGCACCCGTCTCCGCAGAGCCGCGGCCGTCGCCGTGACCACCGGCGCCATGCTCGCGACCGGAGCTCTCACCGTCGCGCCGGCGCAGGCCGCCACGGCGCCCTCGATCGCCGCCAAGGGCGGCTACGTGATGAACAACGCGACCGGCAAGTCGCTGTACACCAAGGCGGCCGACACGCGCCGCTCCACCGGCTCGACCACCAAGATCATGACGGCCCTGGTGGTGCTGAAGCAGCCGAAGCTCAACCTGGACAGCAAGGTCACGGTCCAGAAGGCGTACAGCGACTACATCGTCGACAACAACTGGGCGTCGAACGCCAAGCTGATCGTCGGCGACAAGGTCACCGTCCGCCAGCTGCTGTACGGGCTGATGCTGCCGTCCGGCTGCGACGCGGCGTACGCGCTCGCCGACAAGTTCGGCTCGGGCTCGACGCGGGCGGCGCGCGTGAAGTCGTTCATCGGCAAGATGAACACCACCGCCAAGGACCTGGGTCTGAAGAACACCCACTTCGACTCGTTCGACGGCATCGGCAAGGGCGCCAACTACTCCACGCCGCGCGACCTGACGAAGATCGCCAGCAGCGCCATGAAGAACTCCACGTTCCGCACGGTCGTCAAGACGAAGAAGTACACGGCGAAGACGACCACCAAGTCCGGCGGCACGCGGACGATGGCCCCGTGGGAGAACACCAACCCGCTGCTCTCGAGTTACTCCGGCGCGATCGGCGTGAAGACCGGTTCCGGCCCGGAGGCCAAGTACTGCCTGGTCTTCGCCGCCACCCGGAACGGCAAGACGGTCATCGGCACGGTCCTCGCCTCGACCGACGGGACCACGCGGAAGTCGGACGCGACGAAGCTCCTGAACTACGGGTTCGCGAAGTAACACAAGCAGGACGGGCGCCACGAAGGGGGGCTCACCGCCGATGGCGGTGAGCCCCCCTTCCACTCGTCACGCAGCGGTCCGCTGCCGACGCTCCAGCGCCCTGGCCGCCTTGCGCCGACTGCCCGCCAGTACGTTCACCGGGGAGCCCGCACCGGCTCCCGGCTCCAGTTGCCAGCCGCGGATCCGCGCCGCGACCTGGGCCAGCCGCTTGTCGCCGGGCCGTACGTCGATGGAGAACAGCGACTCGTCGGGCGTGGGGTCGTCGCCGCCCCAGCGGACGACGCCGCCGAGCTCGGCGAGAATGTCGCGGATCACGACCTCCTGCTGCGGGAAGAAGCCGCCCCGGGCGCCGCGCGGGTAGAAGCCCGGCCGGATCCGCACCGCCGTGCCGGACGCCAGGTTGGACTCCGGGCGGCCCTTGCCGACGCCGGACGGGTCGTGCCAGCCGACGACGTCGCCCCGGCGCAGCCGGTCGACCTCGTAGTGGAACCGGCGCACCAGGTGGACGAGGACGGTCTCCACGTCGCCCATGCGGACGGCGATGCCCGTGAGCGGGGTACCGGGCACGGGACGGGTGTAGACGGTGCCGCCGTCGTCCGCGACGTTCTCCATCTCCCAGCCGTTGTGGGAGCGCGAACCGGCCAGCACGCGCCGGGTCCGGTCCTGCGCGCTGCGCAGGGCGTCCCGTACGCGGCCCGGGATGGGGTTGTGCGCGTCGGCGTACGCCTGGGACAGGAAGTGCGAGACGGGCAGGGCGGCGACGCCCACGGCACCGCCGACGGCGGCGACACGGGCGAGCAGGGCGCGGCGGGACAGACCGCGGCGGTGCGAGCCGCCGGACTCGGGATCTCTGCGGGTCACGCGGGGGAGGTTGAGCTTCAACGGAGTCTCTTCCTGAAGATCTCTGCGAACACGCGCTCAGGCGTTGCGGAGGATGCTGTTGTACTTCTCGAAGATCTGGTAGACGGCCATGCTCTGGTGCGTCTGGGACTCCACGTCGGGGTCCCAGGCCCGGTAGCGGCGCAGGAGTTCGGTGATCTCGAACTCGGCGAGGTCGAGGCGCATGGTCCGCGGGGTGGTGACGCGGTCGCCGGGGGGCAGCTGGCCGCCGGGCCTGCCCCGGGCGCCCCACAGGTGGAGCAGGGCCGCGGTGCGCACGCTGAACGCGTTGTCCTTGTTCAGCTGCTGCCACACGGCCCAGACGTCGGCGTCCTTGGCCGGATCGCGCCGGTCACCGGTGGTGAAACCCCAGCCGACGCAGTGGTTCCAGGCCTGGATGGCGTCGGTCGCGCTGATCTCGCCGATGCCGGTGTGCGAGTCCTTCACGGAGCCGGAGCCCGAGAGGTGGTGGTCGGCGACCTGCTGGTCGGTGGCCTGGTCGGCGAGGCTGTAGTCGCGCATGGCCCAGTAGACGGCCGTCTGGATCAGCGCCTTGCGCATCTTGTACGTGTGCGACAGCTCGGTGATCAGCTCGTCCTGGTCCTGGATGGCCTCGACGGTCTGAGCGTTCGTGTAGAGCCGCGCGTCGCCGCCGATGCCGCCGATGTCCGGGCGCCCGATCGACTGCATGTAACGCGCGAGGTCGGCCCGCAGCGGCGGCACCTGGCGTGCGTCGAAGGCGACGTCCGGGACAGCGGGCCGCGGCCGGTTGAACGAGCCCTGCCCGGTGTCACGCCCGGAGGCGATGTCGATGTCGACCTCCAGCTGTCCGCCGCCGGAGCCGAGCGGGCGGATGACGATCTGATCGTAGGCCCAGTCCTTCGGCAGCGGGTGCCCGGCGTTGCCCTCGAAACCCGACGACATGTCCGCCACGAAGCTCGCCGTCGAGTAACCGGCCGCGCCGACCCGCGCGCACACGTTGCGGGAGCCGTAGACACCGATCTCGTACGGGTGTCCGGAGTCGGCCATCGCCTCCTTGATGCCCTTGAAATGGGGCAGGACGTTCGCGGAGATCTCGGCGTCGATCGCGTCGAAGTCGACGGCGAAGAAGATCCGGGTGCCCTTCTTGAAGCCGTGATCGAGGGCGGCGTTGACCGCCGCGTACCCGGCGGTCCGGCCGGCGACGTAGTCGAAGTCGCCTGCGTCGTTGTTGACGGTCTGGTAGATCGGGAAACAGCGCAGGCCGTTCTGTGCGATGGTCGCCAGCTCGCCCGGCTGGATGGCCTTCTCCGGCAGGGACTTGGCGCTCGGGTTGGTGAGGTAGCGGCCGACGTACTTGATGCCGGCCGCCTTGAGCGTCGCGGCACGTGCCGGGGTGACCTTCGCGATGGTGTCGCAGGCCTGGCCCGGGCGCGACTGGTCGCCGTAGGAGGCCAGGAGGGAGGCGAAGGTGGAGAAGTCGCCGTCGCCCGTGGCCGGGAGCGCCACGAAGGTCTGGAAGGCCCGGACGGCCGCGGCGAGGGCGGAGTCGAAGGTGTCGGTGAGGGCGGCGGGCCGCTGGTTGACGACCATTCCGGCGGAGAACAGCTGGACGTAGACGCCCTTGTCGCCCTGCTTCACCGGGTGCGATTTCAGGGCCGACTGAGTGCCGGGGCCGAAGTTGCCGTTGGCGGTGCCGTCCGCCATGCCGACCTCGTACTGCACGCCGAACACCACCGCCCGGGTCGTGTCCCGGGTCACGCGCCCGTCGCAGGCGATGACGAAGAAGTCCTGGCGGTTGAGATACCGCCCGTTGAGCCACCGCTGGACGTCACGGACCTGCTGGGTGCCGGAGCCGCCGAGGACGTACGAGTCCATCGTCAGCAGTGCTTTGAACACCTTGGGCGTCAGATCGGCACCGGGGAAGGCCTGTTCGACGCCCATGTCCGTCTTCAGCTTCGTGACGGCCGCCTGGACCCGCTCGCTGTACGTGCCGTCCAGGTCGCCGCCGTCGTAACCCTTGCAGTACAGGCCTGCCTGGATGATGCGGCAGAAGTCGGGGGAGGGGACGGTGTCCGCGTTGAGCTTGGGGTACTTGTCGGTCAGGGTGGAGAGGGTAGTGGGCCCGAAGCTGTCGGACAGGGCCGTGATGCCCAGTTCGTACTGCAGGGCACGGGTCAGGGCGTACAGCGTCGACCAGTCGGCCTCGCCGGTCTCCTCCACGGTCATGCCGATACGGCTGGCGTAGACGGAGTTCACGAATCTCTGGGCTTTGAGCACCATCGCGTCGCGCATGGGGGGTTGACTCACTTTCAAGGAGTGATCGAGCCCGTCGCAGCCCTGGAACCGGACTCCCCCCCCTGACGCCGGACAAATGATCGATCTCGTGGTGAGGGTGATCGTATGTCCGGTTAAACCGCTTACTGTGCGGTACTTGGAAGGGTTCGAGGAGACTTTTGTGCCCCTCGGAGAACTGCTGGTTAACCCCGCCGGCAGACGCCGGCGGCCCCTCCGCCCGGGGGCAGGGGGCCGCCGCGGTCGCTTCACGCCCAGGTGATCAGGCGCTTCGGCTGCTCCAGGATCGCCGCCACGTCCGCCAGGACCTTCGAGCCCAGCTCGCCGTCGACCAGCCGGTGGTCGAACGACAGGGCCAGCGTGGTGACCTGGCGGGGCTTCACCTTGCCCTTGTGCACCCACGGCTGGGGCTTGATCGCACCGACCGCGAGGATCGCGGACTCGCCTGGGTTGAGGATCGGCGTGCCCGTGTCGACGCCGAAGACGCCGACGTTGGTGATCGTCACCGTGCCGCCCTGCATGGCCGCCGGGGACGTCTTGCCGTCCCTGGCGGTCGACACCAGCTCGCCCAGCGACTCGGCCAGCTGCGGCAGCGTCTTGGCGTGGGCGTCCTTGATGTTCGGCACGATCAGGCCACGCGGGGTCGCGGCCGCGATGCCCAGGTTCACGTAGTGCTTGACCACGATCTCCTGGGCCGCCTCGTCCCAGGACGCGTTGACGTCCGGGTTCCGCTTGATCGCGACGAGCAGTGCCTTGGCGATCAGCAGGAGGGGGTTCACGCGCAGGCCCGTGAACTCCTTGTCCTCCTTCAGCTCCTCGACCAGCTTCATCGTGCGCGTCACGTCGACGGTCACGAACTCCGTCACATGCGGCGCGGTGAACGCCGAGCCGACCATCGCCGCCGCCGTCGCCTTGCGGACGCCCTTGACCGGGATACGAGTCTCGCGGGTGGTGTCGTACGACACCGCCGTCTGCGCGGGTGCCGGGGCGGCGGCCACGGGGGCCTCCTGCTGCGGTGCCTGGGTCCGGGCCACCGCCGCGTGCACGTCCTCGCGGGTGATGATGCCGTCCGGGCCGGTCGGGACGACCGTCGTCAGATCGACGCCCAGGTCCTTGGCCAGCTTGCGGACCGGAGGCTTGGCGAGGGGGCGTTCCTTGACGGCGGGGGCGGCCGGGGGCGCCGCCCCGTGGCCGTTCAGCTCCGTCTGGATCGCCGTCGAGGCCTGCTGGACCGGGACCTCAGGGCCCTTGCGAGGGCGGCGGCGGGTGGAGGACGTCGCCACCCCGTAGCCGACCAGGACCGGCTGGCGGCCGGAGCCCTCCGCCTTCGGCTCCTCCGCGGGCGGGGGCGCCGAAGGCTGCTCGGAGGCGGGCTGGGGCGGGGGCGCGGTCCCTCCGCTCACGTCCACGGCGATGATCGCCGTGCCCACGTCGACCGTGGTGCCCTCGGGGAAGTGCAGCTCACGGACCACGCCGTCGTACGGGATGGGCAGCTCGACGGCCGCCTTCGCCGTCTCGACCTCGCACACCACCTGGCCGTCCGTGACCGTGTCACCGGGCTGGACGTACCACTTGAGGATCTCGGCCTCGGTGAGTCCCTCGCCCACGTCGGGCATCTTGAACTCGCGCACGGACGCTTCCGTCATCGTCGTCACGACCTCTCCTCAGTACGCCAGCGAGCGGTCGACGGCATCCAGCACCCGGTCCAGGTTCGGCAGGTACTCCTCCTCCAGGCGGGCCGGCGGGTACGGCGCGTGGTAGCCGCCGACCCGGAGCACCGGGGCCTCCAGGTGGTAGAAGCAGCGCTCCGTGATCCGCGCGGCGATCTCCGCGCCCGAGCCGAAGAACACCGGTGCCTCGTGGACGACGACCAGGCGGCGGGTCTTCTCCACCGACGCCTGGATCGAGTCGAAGTCGATCGGGGAGACCGAGCGCAGGTCGAGGACCTCCAGGTGCCTGCCCTCCTCGGCGGCCGCGTCGGCGACCTCCTGGCAGAGCTTCACCATCGGGCCGTAGGCGGCGAGGGTGAGGTCGGTGCCCTCGCGGACCACCTGGGCCTTGTGCAGCGGGCCCGGGATCGCCTCCGTGTTGACCTCGCCCTTGTCCCAGTAGCGGCGCTTGGGCTCGAAGAAGATCACCGGGTCGTCGCTCTGGATGGCCTGCTGCATCATCCAGTAGGCGTCCGACGCGTTCGAGGGGCTGACGATCTTCAGACCCGCCACGTGCGCGAAGAGCGACTCGGGGGACTCCGAGTGGTGCTCCACCGCGCCGATACCGCCGCCGTAGGGGATGCGGACGACGACCGGGAGCTTGACCTTGCCCAGCGAGCGGGCGTGCATCTTGGCGAGCTGCGTGACGATCTGGTCGTAGGCCGGGAAGACGAAGCCGTCGAACTGGATCTCCACCACCGGGCGGTAGCCGCGCAGGGCCAGGCCGATCGCCGTGCCGACGATGCCCGACTCGGCGAGCGGGGTGTCGATGACGCGGCTCTCGCCGAAGTCCTTCTGGAGGCCGTCCGTCACGCGGAAGACGCCACCGAGCTTGCCGACGTCCTCGCCCATGATCAGGACCTTGGGGTCGGAGTCCAGGGCGCGGCGCAGCGACTCGTTGATCGCCTTGGCCAGAGCCATCTTGTCGGCCATCTCAGTTACCCCCCTCATCGGCGAACGACGCCTGGTACGCGGCGAACTGGGCTCGCTCCTCGTCGACGAGGGCGTGTCCGTCCGCGTAGACGTTCTCGAAGATGGCGAAGTGGTCCGGGTCCGGCATGGCTCGGACCGCCTCGCGCACTCGCTTGCCCAACGCCTCGGACTCGGCCTCCAGTTCCGCGAAGAACCCCTCGTCCGCGTGGTTTGACGCCTCCAGGTAGCGGCGCAGGCGCAGGATCGGGTCCTTGGCCTCCCAGGCCTGGCGCTCCTCGTCGCCCCGGTACCGGGTCGGGTCGTCGGAGGTGGTGTGGGCGCCCATGCGGTAGGTGAACGCCTCGACGAGGGTCGGGCCCTCGCCGGCGCGCGCCCGCTCCAGGGCCCACCGGGTGACCGCGAGGCAGCCGAGCACGTCGTTGCCGTCCACACGGACGCCCGGGAAGCCGAAGCCCTGCGCGCGCTGGTAGATCGGGACGCGGGACTGCTTCTCGGTCGGCTCGGAGATGGCCCACTGGTTGTTCTGGCAGAAGAACACGACGGGGGCGTTGTAGACCGCGGAGAAGGTGAACGACTCGGCCACGTCGCCCTGGCTGGAGGCGCCGTCGCCGAAGTAGGCGATCACCGCGCTGTCCGCGCCGTCCTTGGCGATGCCCATGGCGTAGCCGGTGGCGTGCAGCGTCTGGGAGCCGATGACGATCGTGTAGAGCTGGAAGTTGTTGCCGTTGGGGTCCCAGCCGCCGTTGTTCACGCCGCGGAACATCCCGAGCAGGTTGGTCGGGTCCACGCCGCGGCACCAGGCGACGCCGTGCTCCCGGTAGGTGGGGAAGACGTAGTCGTCGTCGCGCAGGGCCCGGCCGGAGCCGATCTGGGCGGCCTCCTGGCCGAGCAGCGAGGCCCACAGGCCCAGCTCGCCCTGGCGCTGGAGGGAGGTCGCCTCGGCGTCGAAGCGGCGGGTGAGCACCATGTCTCGGTACAGGCCGCGGAGCTCGTCCGGGGTGACACCGGCGACGTACTTGTCGAACTCGGCGTTCTTGACGCGCTTGCCTTCGGGCGTCAGCAGCTGCACGAGCTGGGGCTCGGTGCCCTTCGCGCCGGCGTCCTTCTTGGCGGTCGTGCGAGTGGTGCGCTTGGTGCCGGTGGTGCCGGCCTTGCTTCCGGCGCTGCGTCGCGGTGTGCGCGCGGCAGTGCTCTCCACGGTCACGTGTGCTCCTCCGTCGGTCCGGCCCCCGGGGTTGCCGGTAGGCCAGTGCGGCTCACCTGTTCCGACCACCGGGCACGGGGTGGGTGCCACTCGACCGGGAACAGGCGGGACAGGTGCCCCGGCGAGCGCCCTGCAAAAGGCACGTTACCCAGTGCATCACATTTCTGTGAAACCCCTTCTGACCTGCGATTTTGCTTGGATATCCAAGTAAATCGGGAAGGCGTGGAAGGGGCCCTGGTCACAGCCTTGCAGGAGGCCGGAGCAACCGCACGTTAACCCGGTGACCCAGGTCACGGGAAGAGTCCACTTTCCGGCGCGGCGAAACGGCACGCGCGCGTGGGGCCCGTTTCCGGGTCCCACGCGCGCGTGGATCATCCGTTTTGTTCCGGTCCGGTCAAGGAGCCGGTCTCGGGTCAGCCGCCCTCGCCGCCCGCGCCTGCGACGGCACCGGTCGCGCCGCCCGCGTCGGTGCCGCCCGTGTCGTCCGGCGGCGTCGCCGGGTCCGAGGGCTCCGGGTCCGTGGGCTCGTCGGTCGGCTCCTGCGAGGTCGGCTGGTCCGTCGGCTGGCCGGTGGGCGACTCGGGAGCGCTCTGCGACGGCGTGTAGGACGGCGTGTACGACGGTGTCCACTCGCCGCCGCCGGAACTCGTGCCGGTGCCGTCGTCCGTGGACGTGTCGGTCGGCTCGTCGGTCACCTCTTCGCTCGGCGTCTCGCTGGGCGTCTTCTCCTCGGTCGTCTGCGAGGTGGTCGGCGACTCCTTGACGTCGGGACCATCGTTTCCGTTGCCCGTCGTCTTCAGTGCCAGCGCGACGCCCACGGCGACGGCGATCACCGCGAGCACGGCGAGGATCCACAGCTTGCCGCGTCCGCCGCCCTTGTTGCCGTGGCCCTCGAAGCCGCCGTCGTCCCCGCCGCCGTAGCCGGCGGGCAGGATCGGCGACGGGATCTGCGCGGTGCCGGAGGGATCCCCGGGGTGGCCCATCACGGCCGTACTGGCGAAGCCGCCCGAGGGGGTGTGCCGGCCCTCGTGCATGTCGACCGGGCCGGTGTTCCAGGTGCCGGTGTGGCCGCCCTGGTCGTAGAGCATCTGGAGCGCGTACTGGACCAGCCCGCGCATCTCCTCGGCTGTCTGGAAACGGTCGTCCGGCTCCTTGGCGAGGGAGCGCATGACCAGGCCGTCGAGCTCGGGCGGGCAGGCGTCGGAGGCCTCGGAGGGAGGCGTCGGGATGTCCTGGACGTGCTGGTAGACCACCGACAGCGGGGTCTCGCCGGTGAACGGCGGGCGCAGCGAGAGCAGTTCGTAGAGCAGGCAGCCCGTGGCGTACAGGTCGGAGCGGTGGTCGACGGCCTTGCCGAGCGCCTGCTCGGGGGACAGGTACTGGGGGGTGCCCATGACCATGCCGGTCTGCGTCATCGTGGACTGCGCGCCGTGCAGGGCGCGGGCGATGCCGAAGTCCATCACCTTCACGGCGCCGCTGTGCGTGATGATGACGTTGGCCGGCTTGATGTCGCGGTGCACGATGCCGTGCTGGTGCGAATAGGCGAGCGCCTCCAGGACGCCCGAGACGATGATCAGGGCCTGCTCGGGGCCCGGCGCCTCGGCGTTCAGCAGCAGGTCGCGGATCGTGCGGCCCTCGACCAGCTCCATGACGATGTAGGGCACGGACTGGCCGCCGACGACATCCTCGCCGGAGTCGTACACGGCGACGATCGCGTGGTGGTTGAGGCCGGCGACCGACTGGGCCTCGCGCGTGAAGCGCGCCTTGGACACCGGGTCCTCGGCGAGGTCGGAACGGAGCAGCTTGACGGCTACGGTGCGCCCGAGGCGGACGTCCTCGGCTGCGAACACCTCGGCCATGCCGCCCCGGCCGAGTCTGCCGGTCAGCCGGTACCGGCCGTCCCCGACGAGCCCGCCGTTACCCCAGGACTCCGGCGCGTCCGACATGCCGCCGCCAGTCGCCTCGGGTTCGGACGGGCCCTGAGCGCGCTGCTGCTGTGCCATCAGTCCTCGCCGTCGTTTCTGCCCGCGGTGCGCGCGGTGTTGTTACGGTCTCCGTCGGCCACGCTACAGCCTCGGCGCAAGCCGCCGGTCCGAGACGGGTACCAGGGCGGGCACGGGACGGACGCGTCATGAAACCTTCACTCCGTACTGTCGTGCAAATTCTGTGCACCGGGCGCACGTCCCCTGTAACGCTTCCGCGACGCTTCCTTCGCGTACGGTCACGGAACGGGCACCGAGCTTGACGTGTCGGTGCCCTGGGGCAGACTTGGCCGGGAATGGCGGTTTGGATCAACGCGGTCAGCGGCGGATCAGCGGCAGTCGGCGGCGCCTCAAGGGCTACGGGGGAAACGGAACATGAGCCAGGACGGCGCACAGGGCCAGTACACGGGGCGGGCGCTCGCCAATAGCCGCTATCAGCTGCGTGATCTGCTCGGCCAGGGCGGCATGGCCTCGGTGCACCTCGCGTACGACAGCGTGCTCGACCGACAGGTCGCGATCAAGACACTTCACACCGATCTCGGTCGGGAACAGGCCTTCCGCGAGCGGTTCCGCCGCGAGGCCCAGTCCGTGGCCAAGCTCACGCACACCAACATCGTCTCGGTCTTCGACACCGGCGAGGACACCCTCGACGGCATGACGACGCCGTACATCGTCATGGAGTACGTCGAGGGCCGCCCGCTCGGCTCGGTGCTCGACGGGGACGTGCGGCAGCAGGGCGCGATGCCCGCCGACAAGGCCCTGAAGATCACCGGGGACGTGCTCGCCGCGCTGGAGATCAGCCACGAGATGGGCCTGGTCCACCGCGACATCAAGCCGGGCAACGTGATGGTGACCAAGCGCGGCGTGGTCAAGGTCATGGACTTCGGCATCGCACGCGCCATGCAGTCCGGTGTGACGTCGATGACGCAGACCGGCATGGTCGTCGGCACCCCGCAGTACCTCTCGCCGGAACAGGCCCTCGGCCGCGGTGTGGACGCCCGCTCCGACCTGTACTCGGTCGGCATCATGCTGTTCCAACTGGTCACCGGGCGGCTGCCGTTCGACGCGGACTCGCCGCTGGCCATCGCGTACGCGCACGTGCAGGAGGAGCCGCCGGTCGCGTCCTCGATCAACCGCGCGCTGCCGCCGGCCGTGGACGCGCTGATCGCCCGCGCGCTGAAGAAGAACCCGAACGAGCGCTTCCCGAGCGCCGAGGCCATGCGGGACGAGTGCCTGCGCGTGGCGGCGTCCATCCAGGCCACCCCGCCGAGCATCGTCCCGGGCGCGCAGACCCCGAGCGGCGCGGGCGTCGGCTCGGCCGTGTTCCCGCCGGTCGACCAAGCGGCCCCGGCGCCCTCGGGCCAGGTGCAGACGCCGTACCAGCCGACTCCGCCCCCGAACCCGTACGGCACACCCGCCCCGGCGGCGCCGTCCCCGGCCTACGGCTATCCGCAGCAGGGCGGCTACCAGACGCCGTCCCCCGCCGCGTACTCCCCGCAGCCGGGTCCGTCGACCCCGCCGCCGTACAACCTCTCGCCGCAGACCGCGCCGGGTTCCTCGGGCGGCGGCAAGAGCAACAAGCCGGTGATCATCGGCTCGGTCGTGGTGTCCGTCGTCGCGGTCGGCGGCCTGATCGCGGCCCTGCTGATGAGCGGCGGCAGCAAGGACGACCAGGGCGGCGGGGGCAGCAGCGCGAGTGCCTCGACGTCGGCGGCCAAGAAGCCGGGCTACCGCGGGCCGGACCCGTCGAAGACGATCGACACCGAGGAGTGCACGGAGCCGCAGGAGTCGTACAACGACCCCGAGAAGATCCGGATGCCCAACTTCAAGTTCAAGAACATCGACTCGGTCAAGGCCTGCCTCCAGGCGGCCGGCTGGGAAAAGTCGATCGACTTCATTGACGAGAACACCTACGGCGACGGCGCGGTCATGAACCAGTTCCCGTCCGCCGGTACCGACGTGGACCCGACGGACATGCCCGAGATCGAGCTCAACGTCTCCACCGGCAACCCGCCGGCCTGACCCGCCCGCGCGGAAGGGCCCGGCAGCTTCGGCTGCCGGGCCCTTCGCATGGCCGGTACGCGGATGCGTTACAGATGCGGACGCGTTACAGGTACGGCCCGCCCGAACGGCCGCCCGGGTGCTGCTCGTCGAGGCCCTCACTGCCGACGCCCGGCGGGAGGGCTCGGCGCATCTGCTCCAGTTGGGCGCGGGCCGCCATCTGCTGGGCGAACAGCGTGGTCTGGATCCCGTGGAAGAGCCCCTCCAACCAGCCGACCAGCTGGGCCTGCGCGATGCGCAGCTCCGCGTCGCTCGGGGTCGTCTCGTCCGTGAAGGGCAGGGAGAGCCGCTCCAGCTCCTCGACCAGCTCGGGCGCCAGACCGTCCTCCAGTTCCTTCACGGAGCTGGCGTGGATCTCCTTGAGCCGGACCCGGCTGGCCTCGTCCAGGGGAGCCGCGCGCACTTCCTCCAGAAGCTGCTTGATCATGCTGCCGATCCGCATGACCTTCGCGGGCTGCTCCACTTGTTCCGTGACGGGAGTCTCGCGGGAGTCCTCGTCTCCTCCGCCGCCGCTGAGCGCCATGCCGTCCTGGCCCACGACCAGGATCTGCGGGTTCTCCGGCGACCTTTCGTTCCTCGGCATCTCCATGCCGCCATTCTCGCGCACGCCTGCACCTCCCCTCTGTGGTGCCCCCACGGGAGGCTGGTCCACCGTGTGGGAGGAGACGTGCGGGTGAGGCCCCGGGGTTGCTCACCAAAGGGTGAATCCGGCTCGTGCGGCGATTCCGCCTGTCGGCCGAACCCGGAGTGCCGCGGGAGTGGGGCGGTGTGAGGCTGATTGCCTCGATATGACCGAACTTGCCGAATTTGCCCTACCGGGCACGGCGGGAGGGGGTCACCAACGTGACTCCATGGCAACGCGCACTGCGGGCGACGGGACTGGTGGTCGCCCTGGGGGCGGGCGCGGTCGTCTCACCGTACGGGGCCGGCGCCTCGTACGGAGCTGTCCAGTCCGACCAGTCGTACGGCTCTGTCGTCGCGCACGGCGTCCTCGCGCACGACGACGCCCCCGGGGGCGGTGCCCTCGCCGCCCCCTCCGCCCCGGGCGAGCCCTCGCGGGCCGGGACCCGGGCCGGCGAGGGGCGGCAGCGGCCAGGGCGGCCCGAGGACGCCGAGCGGGAGCGGGGCACCGGTGAGGCCACCGCCGTCCCCGAGGAACCCGGGGAAGCCGTCCCCGAGCCCTCCGCGCAGACGGAGCAGCCCGTACGGGAGGCCGCCGCGCGCGCCGAGCGCCCCGTCGGGCCGGTCCTGCGCATCCTGCCGCTGGGCAGCGGCCTGGTGCTGATCGGCCTCGGATTCGGACTCGCCTTCTTCGCCCTGCGACTGCGGCGGGTCTAGGCCTGTCGACCGGGGCCTGTCTTCCGGTACCTCAGGCGCCCTGCGGGGTGATCAGCAGCACCTTGCCGATGTGGCCGCTCTCCTCCACGACCCGGTGCGCGGCGGCCGCGTCCCGCATCGGGAGCTCGCGGTCGACGACCGGGCGCAGGTGGCCGCCGGCGAACAGGGGCCAGACGTGTTCGCGCACGGCCGCGACGATGGCCGCCTTCTCCTCCAGCGGCCGGGCGCGCAGGGACGTCGCGCTGATGGCGGCACGCTTGGCGAGCAGGGCGCCGATGTTCAGCTCCCCCTTGACGCCGCCCTGCATGCCGATGATCGCGAGCCGGCCGTTGACGGCGAGCGCCCTGACGTTGCGCTCCAGGTACTTGGCGCCCATGTTGTCGAGGATGACGTCGGCACCGGCGCCGTCCGTGGCCTTCCTGACCTCCTCGACGAAGTCCTGCTCGCGGTAGTTGACCAGGATGTCGGCGCCCAGTTCGGCGCACCGGTCCAGCTTCTCCTGGGTACCGGCCGTGACGGCCACCCGCGCGCCGACGGCCTTGGCGAGCTGGATGGCCATGGTGCCGATGCCGCTGGAGCCGCCGTGCACGAGCAGAGTCTCGCCCGGGCGCAGGTGGGCGATCATGAAGACGTTCGACCAGACGGTGCAGGTCACCTCGGGCAGTGCCGCGGCCTGCGTGAGACCGATGCCTTGCGGCACGGGCAGCAGCTGTCCGGCCGGGACGACCGCCTTCTCGGCGTAGCCGCCGCCGGAGAGCAGCGCGCACACCTCGTCGCCGACGTTCCAGCCGGAGACACCGGGGCCGATCTCGGCGACCCGCCCGGAGCACTCCAGGCCGGGGTAGGGGGACGCGCCGGGCGGCGGATCGTAGAAGCCCTGCCGTTGCAGGATGTCGGCCCGATTGACAGCACCGGCCGCCACGTCGACCAGGACCTCGCCCTCGCCGGGCGCGGGATCCGGGACCTCGTCCCAGACCAGCGCCTCGGGCCCACCAGGTTCGGGAATCGTGATCGCATACATGAAGGGGACGGTACCCCTCGGTCGCCGGACGGACTCCGCTCCGCCCCCGGGTGGACTCCGCCTCCGTCGTTGGTCCGGTCCTGGCCGAATTCCATATGCGGGACCGATGAGTTTGCGCGACCGTAAAGGTCTCCCCATGCGTAGCCCACGTACTCGGAAGGACCGAAACATGAGCACGCAGACGTCCGGCCTGGCGATCGAGACCGCGGGCCTGGTGAAAACGTTCGGCGAGACGAGGGCGGTCGACGGAGTGGACCTGTCCGTGCCCGCGGGCGCGGTCTACGGCGTCCTCGGCCCGAACGGCGCCGGCAAGACCACCACCGTGAAGATGCTCGCCACCCTGCTCCGGCCGGACGGTGGTGAGGCTCATGTCTTCGGCCACGACATCGTCCGCGAGGCCGACGAGGTGCGTGGCAGGGTGAGCCTCACCGGCCAGTACGCGTCAGTGGACGAGGACCTCACCGGCACCGAGAACCTGGTCCTGCTGGGCCGGCTGCTCGGCCACCACAAAAAGGCCGCCCGGGACCGTGCCGCCCAGCTCCTGGAGGCCTTCGGGCTCACGGAGGCGGCCGCGAAGCAGGTCAAGCACTACTCGGGCGGCATGCGGCGCCGCATCGACATCGCCGCGTCCATCCTGAACACCCCCGACCTGCTGTTCCTCGACGAGCCGACCACCGGCCTCGACCCGCGCAGCCGTAACCAGGTCTGGGACATCGTGCGGGCTGTCGTCGCCCAGGGCACCACCGTGCTGCTGACCACGCAGTACCTGGACGAGGCCGACCAGCTGGCGTCCCGGATCGCCGTCATCGACCGCGGCCGTGTGATCGCCGAGGGCACCAAGGGCGAGCTGAAGTCGTCCGTCGGCGCCGGGTCCGTCCATCTACGGCTGCGAGATCCGGACCAGCGGGCCCTGGCGGCGGATCTGCTGCACCGGGTCCTCGACGCGCAGGTACAGCTGGAACACGACCCGGTGGCCCTGACCGCCCGCCTCGGTACGGCGGCGAGCGACGACAGCGCGGCCCAGCAGGCGTCCCGCGCGCTGAGCGAGCTGGCCCACGCCGGGATAACCGTCGACAACTTCTCGCTGGGCCAGCCCAGCCTGGACGAGGTGTTCCTCGCCCTCACCGGACACGACACGCACGACTCCGACCACGCCGACGACTCCCACGACCCGAAGGACGAGGTGGCGGCATGAGCACCGCGACGACCACGGAGAGCAAGGAACTCGCCCCGGTCAGCGCCGAATCCCTCGCCGCGCTGCTCATCTCCAAAGAGCGTCCGCCCCGGCCCAGCGCCTGGTCGGCCTCGATGACCTTCGGCTGGCGGGCGATCCTCAAGATCAAGCACGTGCCGGAGCAGCTCTTCGACGTCACGGCGTTCCCGATCATGATGGTGCTGATGTACACGTACCTGTTCGGCGGGGCGCTGGCCGGCTCGCCGAAGGAGTACATCCAGTTCCTGCTGCCGGGCATCCTCGTGATGTCGGTCGTGATGATCACGATGTACACGGGCGTCTCGGTCAACACCGACATCGAGAAGGGCGTCTTCGACCGGTTCCGCAGCCTGCCGATCTGGCGGCCGTCGACGATGGTCGGCTATCTGCTCGGCGATGCCCTGCGGTACACGATCGCGTCCGTCGTGATGCTCACCGTCGGCATCATCCTCGGCTACCGGCCGGACGGCGGGATCGGCGGTGTGCTCGCCGGGATCGCCCTGCTGGTGCTCTTCTCGTTCGCCTTCTCGTGGATCTGGACGATGTTCGGGCTGATGCTGCGCACCGAGAAGTCGGTGATGGGCGTCAGCATGATGGTGATCTTCCCGCTCACCTTCCTGTCCAACGTCTTCGTCGACCCGAAGACGATGCCGGGCTGGCTCCAGGCCTTCGTCAACAACAGCCCCATCACCCATCTGGCGTCGGCGGTGCGCGGCCTGATGGGCGGCGACTGGCCGGCCGCCGAGGTCGCCTGGTCGCTGGGCTGGGCAGGGCTGTTCGTCCTGGTCTTCGGGCCGATCACGATGCGGCTGTACAACCGGAAGTAGGTCTGGGGCCTTGGCGGCCGGCCGTCGCGCACGGGGGGAGTGCGTGGCGGCCGGCCTCTCGTCCTGCCGGTCAGCTGCGGGGCATCGGCGGCAACGGCCGCGTGTCGGGCGCGACCTGTGTGCCGGGCGTCGCCCGCACGATCGTGATGAGCCGGTCGGTCAGCTCCAGCTTCCCGACGGCCGCATCGTCGTAGCCGAGCACCCGGTGACCGCGTATGACGCTCACCACCAGGTCGGTGATCTCCCGCGGGGTCTTGCCCACCTCGGCCTTGACCACCGGCCGTTCGACGATGTCGAGCCCGCTGCCCTGCTGGATGAGGTCCTCCATCACCATGCCCGCTGAGGGGCTGAGGACGGAGAGGCCGAGCAGACGGCCTGCGGCGCTGGCGCTGGTGATGACCGCGTCGGCGCCGGACTGCTTCAGCAGCGGCGCGTTCTCCTCCTCCCGCACCGCGGCCACGATGTTCGCCCCGCGGTTGAGCTGCCGGGCCGTCAGCGCCACCAGGACCGCCGTGTCGTCGCGCTGCGTGGCGATGATGATCTGGCGCGCCCTGTGCACCTCGGCCCGCTTCAGCACCTCGCTGCGCGTCGCGTCCCCGACGATGCCCACGTAGCCCTCGGCGGTCGCGGCGTCGATCGCCTTGGAGCTGGGGTCGACCACGACCACCTGTTCCTTCTTCAGACCCGTCGCACAGACAGTCCGGATCGCCGACCTGCCCTTCGTGCCAAAGCCGATGACGACGGTGTGATCGCGCAACGTGGACCTCCAGCGGTTCAGTCGCCACTCCTCCCGCGTGCGTTCGGTGAGGGCTTCGAGGGTGGTGCCGACCAGGATGATCAGGAACAGCACGCGCAGGGGCGTGATGACGAGGATGTTCGTGAGCCGGGCGGCGTCACTGGCGGGGGTGATGTCGCCGTAGCCGGTGGTGGAGAGCGTGACGGTCGCGTAGTAGAACGCGTCGAGGAGGGTGAGGCCGCCACCCCCGTTGTCGTTGTAGCCGTCGCGGTCGACGTAGACGATCAGCGCGGTCACGAGGAGAACCACCAGTGCCATGGAGAGCCTCTTGGCGACCTGGCGGATCGGGTGCTCCACCACTTTCCTCGGGAGTTTCACCCGATGGGTCACCAGATGCTCGTCCGCCTGGCGGGCAATCGCGTCCTGGCCCGGAAGTTTCACGTGAAACACACCCCGATTCCTCCGGACGCCCAGGGCAGGTCGAGCAGTTCCGCCTCCTGTCCCGGACGTACGCCGCCCGGGGGTACGACGGCCAGCGCGTCGGCCGCCGCGATACCGCGCAGCATGGCCGGTCCGTTGTAGCGCAGCGGCACGGCCTGGTCGCCCCGCAGGACGACGGGGACGAGCCGGGTGTCGTACGGGTGCCCGTGCACGGCGTCCCTGGTCGGCAGCGTGTACGGCTCCGGGGCCGGACGGGCCGCGAGGGTCCGCAACAACGGCTCGGCGAGCGTCAGCAGCCCGGAGACGGCGGCGAGCGGGTTTCCGGGCAGGCCGACCAGGTGCTGGGTCTCCGTGATGCGGGCCAGCAGCATGGGGTGGCCGGGGCGCACCTTGACGCCGTCCACGAGGAGTTCGGCACCGATCCGGCGCAGCGTGGGGTGCACGTGGTCGACGGGGCCCGCGGCGGTGCCGCCGGTGGTGACGACGACATCGGCGTCGGACGTGGTGATCGCCTGGTGCAGGGCGCCGGCGTCGTCGCGGACGCGTCGTACGGCGGTGACCTCGGCGCCGAGCGCCCGCAGCCAGGGCGGCAGCATCGGACCGAGCGCGTCCCGGATCAGCCCGTCGTGCGGCCGTCCCTCGGTGAGCAACTCGTCGCCCAGGACCAGGATCTCGGCACGAGGCCGTGGGACAGCGGTGACGGTGTCGTATCCGGCCGCTGCGGCGAGCCCGAGTACGGCAGGGGTGACGAGGGCGCCGACGGGGAGCAACTGGTCACCGCTGCGGCACTCCTGGCCGCGCGGGCGGATGTCCTGGCCGGGGACGACGTCCCTGGTCGCGTACAGGCGGCCCTTTTCGTCGGTGCGGCCGTGCTCGCTGCGCAGAACGGCGGTGGTGTCCGGGGGGATGCGGGCGCCGGTGGCGATCCGGACGGCCTCGCCGTCGGTCAAGGGCGCGTGCACGGGGTGCCCGGCCAGGACGCCGTCGTCCCGTACGTCCCAGGGGGCGGGCCCGGCGACCGCCCAGCCGTCCATCGCGGAGGTGTCGAAGGAGGGGAGGTCGGTGAGGGCGTCGAGGGGAGCGGCCAGGGTGAGGCCGAGGGCGGCTTCGAGAGGCACGGAGACCGGCTGGCGGCGGGTGGCCCGGGCGGCGCGTCCGGCGGTGGCCCGGGCCTCCGGCCAGGGGGTGGCGTGGTGGCGGGCGTCGGGCGGAGGAGAGGTTGCCGGCTGGCCGGAGGCGCGGCGGCTGTCCGTCTCAGCCCGGCCGGCGGGGCCGGACAGGTCGTTGCTGTTGTTCACGAGGGCGAGCACCTCCTCGACGTCGAGGTCCTCGGCGTCCTCACCGGCGCGTGTGCCGTGCGGGGTCATCCGGCGTCCGGGCGGGTGTCGGGCGTCGCGTCGGGGGCGACGTCGGGCTGGGGCCGGGTGCCGGAGATCTGGTCCTCTGCGGCACTTTCTTCCGCCCAGCGGGCGGCGAGAGCCTCGGCCCTGCGGGCGGCCTCGGCGACCGCCTCGGGGCCGCCGCCCGCCCGTGCGGCCGCGTAGCCGACGAGGAAGGTGGTCAGCGGCGCCGCCGGCCGGTCCACACCGTGGGCGGCGTCGCGGGCGAGGTCGAGCAGAAGGTGGGTGTCGACGTCGAGGTCGATCCCGAGGTCGTCCTTGACTGCGGAAATCCATTCATCCAACACGTGCCCATGCTCCCTGATGCGTGCCCTGGCGGTGGCGATGTCGTCCCAGGTGTCGCAGTCGAAGGACGCGACGGGGTCGGAGATGCGGGTGAGGTTCAGCTCGGCGACGAGGCGCCGCAGCGGGAGACCGGCGAGACCCTCGTGCCGGTCGGTGAGGAGTGCGAGCACCTCGCGCAGCCGCGGCGCGGCGTACGCGGCCACGAGCGGCTGGTCACGGCCCTCGGGGTCGGTCAGCAGCACGCCGTGGGCGGCACTCGCCCGGAGCGTGCTCAGCAGCCGGTCGACCGTGCGCTCCTCCAGGAACGGCAGATCGGCGGAGAGCACCACGACATGCTCCGCCGTGGTGTGCCGGAGCCCGGCGTCGAGCGCGGCGAGCGGGCCGCCGCCGGGCGGGTCCTCGTGGGCCCAGGTCACGGGCCGTGCCGTCGGCCGGGGCGCGGCGACGACGACGGTGGCGCGGGCGCCCGCGCACGCGGCGAGCACGCGGTCGAGCAGGGCCCTGCCGCCCACGCGCACACCGGGTTTGTCCGCGCCGCCGAGCCGGCGGGCGGCACCCCCGGCGAGCACGACGGCGTCGTACGCGGCGGGGTCCGGCCGCTGCGCGGGGCCGGAACCGGTGCCGGGTTCACCCGGGAACTCGTAGGCGGTCACACCCCGAGTATGCGTGCCCCCGCGATCACAAGGAACGCGGGGGAACGGACACGATCACGGGCACCGGCTCGCGGGCCGAACAGGAATCACAGCGTCCGCAGCAGCACAGCCGGCTGTTCCACGCAGTCCGCCACGTAGCGCAGGAAGCCGCCCGCCGTGCCGCCGTCGCACACCCGGTGGTCGAAGGTGAGCGAGAGCTGGACGACCTGCCGCACCGCCAGCTCGCCCTCGTGCACCCAGGGCTTGGGGACGATGCGGCCGACGCCGAGCATGGCCGCCTCGGGGTGGTTGATGATCGGTGTGGAGCCGTCGACGCCGAAGACTCCGTAGTTGTTCAGCGTGAAGGTCCCGCCGGTGAGTTCCGCGGGCGTCAGCGTCCCGGTCCGGCCCGCCTCGGTCAGCCGGGCGAACTCCGCGGTCAGCGACTCGGCGTCGCGCGCGTGCGCGTCCCGGACGACCGGGACGACGAGCCCGCGGTCGGTCTGCGCGGCGAAGCCCAGGTGCACGTGGTCGAACCGGACGACCTCCCTGGCCTCCGCGTCCACCGTCGAGTTGAGCTCGGGGAAGCGGGTGAGGGCCGCCGTGCAGATCCGGGCCAGCAGGGCCAGGAGGGAGATCTTCGGGCCGCCGGCCGCGTTCATGGCCGTGCGTGCCCGCATGAGCTCCGTGGCGTCGGCGTCCACCCAGCAGGTGGCGTCCGGGATCTCGCGGCGGCTGCGCGCCAGCTTGTCGGCGACAGCGCCCCGGACGCCCTTGAGCGGGGTGCGGATCTCGCCGTGGGCAGGTGTCCCGGTGGGCCGCGGTGCGGGGGCCGTGCCCGGTGCCTGCGGCACGCGCGGGCGCGGCTGTGCCGACGGTGCGGCCGCAGCGCCCTGGCCGGCGGCACGCAGCGCGTACTCCACGTCCGCCCGCAGGATCAGCCCGTCGGGGCCGGACCCGGTCAGCTCCCGCAGGTCGAGGCCGTTCTGCCGGGCCAGCCGACGGACCAGGGGCGAGATCACGGGGACGGGGCCGTCCTCCGCCTCGGCACCGGCATGCCCGTTCACCGCCCGGGAGCCTGCCGCGGACGCACCGGACACCGGCCTTCCCTGCCGCACCCTGCGTCGCCGCGCGGGCGCCTCGGACGTGCCGTATCCGACCAGGACGTTGCCCGAGCCCTCGGCACCGGAGCCGGCGCCGGCGGACTCCCCGCTCGCGGACTCCGCCGAGCCGCCGGAAGCCGCCGAGCCGCCGGAGGACGTAGGCCGCTCCCCCACCGCCACCGTGATCAGCGGCGCCCCGACGGGCAGTTCCGTGCCCTCCTCGCCGAAACGGGCCGTGACCACACCGCCGTAGGGGCAGGGCACCTCGACCATCGCCTTGGCCGTCTCGACCTCGACGACCGGCTGGTCGATGGCGACCACGTCGCCGACCTCTACCAGCCAGCGCACGATCTCCGCCTCGGTGAGCCCCTCACCCAGGTCGGGCAGCTTGAACTCGAGCACCTGTGCCATCAGCTCTCGGCCTCCCACTGAAGACGCCCCACGGCGTCCAGGATCCGGTCCACTCCGGGCAGGTGGTGGCGCTCCAGCATCGGCGGCGGATACGGGACGTCGAACCCGGCCACACGCAGCACCGGCGCCTCCAGGTGGTGGAAGCAGCGCTCCGTGACCCGGGCCGCGATCTCCCCGCCCGGGCCGCCGAAGGAGCCCGACTCGTGGACGACGACCGCGCGTCCCGTCCGCCGCACCGAGGCGCACACCGTCTCGTCGTCGAACGGCACCAGGGAGCGCAGATCGACGACTTCGAGGTCCCAGCCCTCGGCCCGGGCCGCCTCGGCCGCCTCCATGCAGACGGGTACGGACGGCCCGTACGTGATGAGCGTGGCGCTCCGGCCCGAGCGCCGCACCACCGCGCGGCCGATCGGTTCAACGGGCGCCGGCTCCTCGGGGTTCCAGGAGTCCTTCGACCAGTACAGCCGCTTGGGTTCCAGGAAGACGACCGGGTCGTCGGAGGCGATCGCGGCGCGCAGCAGACCGTAGGCGTCGGCGACGGTGGCCGGCGTGACGACATGGAGCCCCGGAGTGGCCATGTAGTACGCCTCGGAGGAGTCGCTGTGGTGCTCGACGCCGCCGATGCCGCCGCCGTAGGGGACGCGGATGGTGACCGGGAGGGGCATCTTGCCGCGGGTGCGGTTGCGCATGCGGGACACGTGCGAGATGAGCTGCTCGAACGCCGGGTAGGCGAACGCGTCGAACTGCATCTCCACGACCGGGCGCAGGCCGTACATGGCCATGCCCACCGCCGTGCCAAGAATCCCCGCCTCCGCGAGCGGGGTGTCCGTGCAGCGGTCCTCGCCGAACTCCTTGGCGAGTCCGTCGGTGACGCGGAAGACGCCGCCGAGGGTGCCGACGTCCTCGCCCATGACGTGCACGGCGGGGTCGGCGGCCATGGCGTCGCGCAGCGCGCGCGTGAGGGCCTGCGCCATGGTGGCCGGCTTGACGGCGACGGTGGTCATCGGTGCGTGCCCCCTTCCGGCGCGGTCTCGGCCGCGGCCTCCAGCTCGGCCCGCAACTGGTCCCGCTGGTCGCGCAGTTGGGGGGTGGGCTCGGCGTAGACGTGGGCGAACAGGTCCATGGGGTCGAGGGCCGGGTCCTGGTTCATGTGCTCGCGCAGGCCGGCGGCCATCGCCTCGGCGGCATCCCGGGCGGCCTGCTTTCCGGCCTCGTCGAGCAGGCCGCGCGCGGTCAGCTCCCGCTCCAGCAGCTGGATCGGGTCGTGCTCGCGCCAGGTCTCGACCTCGGCGTCGCCGCGGTAGCGGGTCGCGTCGTCGGCGTTGGTGTGGGCGTCGACGCGGTAGGTGATCGCCTCGACGAGGGTGGGTCCGCCGCCTGCGCGGGCGTGGCGCACGGCGTCGCTCAGCACCTCGTGCACGGCGGCGGCGTCGTTGCCGTCGACCAGGCGGCCGGGCATGCCGTAGCCGACGGCCTTGTGGGCCAGCGACGGGGCCGCGGTCTGCTTGGCGAGCGGGACGGAGATCGCGAAGCCGTTGTTCTGCACCAGGAAGACGACGGGGGCCTGCCAGACGGCGGCGAAGTTCAGCGCCTCGTGGAAGTCGCCCTCGCTGGTGCCGCCGTCGCCGACCATGGCCAGCGCGACCACGTCGTCGCCCTTCAGGCGGGCGGCGTGCGCGAGGCCCACGGCGTGCGGCAGCTGGGTGGCGAGCGGGGTGGACAGGGGGGCGACCCGGTGCTCGTACGGGTCGTAGCCGGTGTGCCAGTCGCCGCGCAGCAGCGTGAGCGCCTCGACGGGGTCCACACCGCGGGCCACGACGGCGAGCGTGTCGCGGTAGCTGGGGAAGAGCCAGTCCTGCTCCTCCAGCACGAGCGCGGCGGCGATCTCGCAAGCCTCCTGGCCGGTGGTGGAGGGGTAGACGGCCAGGCGGCCCTGCTTGGTGAGCGCGGTGGCCTGCGCGTTGTAGCGGCGACCGCGGACCAGCTGGGCGTACAGCGTCCGCAACAGCTCCGGGTCGGCCTTCGCGGCCGCCTCGGTGCCGAGGACGCGGTACGGCTCGGCGTCGGGCAGCAGCGGCGCGGGGTCCGTGCGGGGCTGCCAGGCGGGCGGCGGGGTCGGCCGGTACGCGCCCCGCTGCTCCATGACCGTCATGACGGCACCTCCTCGTGGGAGCGGCTTCGTGCAGGCGCGTCGGCTGTGATGCGCCTCACCTACCGATTGTTCGGTCGTCGGCACATTTTGGCTACGGGTGGCCCCAGGCTGTGGACAAACGGTTCTCCACAGCCTGTGATGGACGCAGTACGTCCATGGTAGGGAGGCGGGCGCAGGTGGCATCTGAACAAATGGCCGAAAGCCAGGACGACAGCGGCCTGCCGCCACCGCCGCGTCCGCTGGACGCCATCGACCAGGACATCCTGCGCATGCTCCAGGCGGACGGCCGCGCCTCGATAAGGTCGGTCGCCGAGCGGGTCCACGTCTCGCGCGCCAACGCCTACGCCCGCATCAACCGGCTCGTCGAGGACGGCGTCATCCGCGGCTTCGGCGCCCGCGTCAACCACGAGCGGGCAGGCCAGGGCACGTCCGCGTACATCACGCTGAAGATCGTGCAGAACTCCTGGCGCACGGTGCGCGAGGAGCTCAGACAACTGCCCGGCGCCTCCCACATCGCCCTGGTGGGCGGCGACTTCGACGTGCTGCTGCTGGTGCACGTGTCCGACAACCGGGCGCTGCGCGAGCTGGTGCTGACCCGGCTCCAGGCGATCCCGCAGGTGCTCAGCACGCGCACGCTGCTGGTGTTCGAGGAGGAGGACCTGGAACCGCAGGGGTGAACGCCCGGGCCGCGCCGTCAGCTCGACGAGGCCACCGCGAGGCCGAGCAGCACCGCGAACAGCACCGGGAGCAGCGCGCACCCGAGCCCGGTGCCGGCCGCCACGATCCGCAGTCCGCGCAGGGACCGGCGGTGCGGCAGCACCCAGGCGAGCACGAGCAGTCCGGTCGCCCAGAACAGCACACCCGAGAAAGCGCCGGGGCCGTCCTGGGCGGCGAACCAGCGGTACTCCAGCGCGAGGAGCGGCAGGCCTAGCAGGGTGGCCACGAGCGGCGCCCGCCACCACGTCCGGTGGGCGGCGGGGGAGGGCGGCGCGTCATTTCCGGGCATGCGCCCCACCCCATCACCGCGGGGTGGCCGGGACATCGTCGCGCCTACTCACCCCGCCCACGCGCGGATACTCACGCGGGGGGACGCCGTCAGGCGGCTCTGCACAGGCCGGTCAGGCGGCTCTGCACAGGCCGGTCAGGCGGCTCTGCGCAGGCCGGAGAAGGCCAGCTGCACCACCGCGTCGGCCACCTCGCGCTCGCTCATGCCGCGGACGTCCGGCCGGTACCACTCGACGATCGAGTTGATCATGCCGAAGACCAGCCGGGTCACCAGCCGGACCTCTATGTCGGCGCGCACGTCGCCGTCGGCGGCGGCCGCCTTGAGCAGGTCGGCGACCCGGTGGTCGAAGTCGCGGCGCCGCTCCAGGGCCCACCGCTCGGTGTCGGTGTTGCCCCGCACCCGCAGCAGGAGAGTCACGTAGGGCAGTTCGGCGATGAGCACCTCGACCATGCGCCGGACGACGTACTCCAGGCGGTCGGCGGCGCGCCCCACGCGCGCGTGCTCCTCGTCGAGGATCCCGAAGAGGCCGTCCAGGGCCCGGCTCACTGCCCGCCGCAGCAGCTCCTCCTTGCCGGCCACGTGGTGGTAGATCGACGACTTGGAGATGCCGGCCGCCTTGGAGAGGTGCTCCATGGAGGTGCCGTCGTAACCGCGCTCGTTGAACACCCGGACGGCGACGGACAGCAGGGTGTCCGGCGTGTAGGTGTCGCGCTTGGCGGTGGTCATGAGGCTGTGCCCTCCCGCTTGTCGGAGGCGTGGGCGTGGCGGTACAGCGCGAGGGACGGCGCGTAGCGCCCCGAGGGGTCCCGCAGGTGGAGGTCGTCCAGGAGCGCGTAAGCCCAGTAACGGCCGAGCCGGCGGCTCCACTCGAAGGGGCCCAGGGGGTAGTTGACGCCGAGGCGCATCGCGGTGTCGATGTCCTCCTCGGTGGCCACGCCCTTGGCGACGGCGTCGTGCGCCAGGTCGATGATCCGCGCGACCGCGCGGGCGACGATCATGCCGGGGACGTCACCGATGACGCTGACCTGCTTGCCGAGCGCCTGGAACAGTCCGATGGCCTCGGCGAGGGTCTGCGGGGAGGTGTCCTGGGAGGCGGCCAGGGCGATCCGGGTGGCCTTGCGGTAGTCCAGGGCGAGGTCGAAGTAGACGACGTCCCGGAACTCCACGGAGGTCTGCCCGTCGGCGAGGGCGAGCTGGCCGCCGCTCGGCAGCACCATGCGGGTGCCGTTGTCCTCGTCCTCGTCTCGGACCGGGATGCCCGCCTCGCGGATCAGCGCGAGCAGGTCACCGGCCGGGCCCAGGTCACCCTCCGCGACGACGTACGCCGGCGGCTGCCGCTGCTCCGCCGTGTCGGGTTCCGGACGCTCGGCGCCGTCCCGGTGGTCGTACCAGCCGTGGCCGGTCTTGCGGCCCAGCCGGCCGGACTCGACCAGGCGCCGCTGGGCGAGGGACGGCGTGAAGCGTACATCCTGGAAGAAGGACTGCCAGACCGACCGCGTGACGGACTCGTTCACGTCCTGGCCGATCAGGTCGGTCAGCTCGAACGCGCCCATCTTGAAGCCGCCCGACTCGCGCAGCACGGCGTCGATGGTGGCCGGGTCGGCGCCCTGCGCCTCGTAGACCGCGAAGGCCTCGGCGTAGAAGGGCCGGGCGATGCGGTTGACGATGAAGCCGGGGGTGTCCGCGCAGGCGACCGGCGTCTTGCCCCAGGCGCGGGCGGTCTCGTACGCGCGCGTGGCGTACGTGACGTCGGTGGCGAACCCGGAGACGACCTCGACCAGCGGCAGCAGCGGGGCGGGGTTGAAGAAGTGCAGGCCGACGAAGCGGCCGGGGGAGCGCAGGGCGCCGCCGATGGCGGTGACGGACAGGGACGAGGTGTTGGTGGCGAGCAGGCAGTCGTCGGCGACGATGCCCTCCAGCCCGCGGAACAGGTCCTGTTTGACGTCCAGCCGCTCCAGGACCGCCTCGACGACCAGGGAGCAGTCCGCCAGCTCGGAGAGGTCTTCGGCGGGCAGCAGCCGGGCGCGGGCGGCGTCCCGCTCGGTGCCGGTGAGTCGGTCCTTCTCGACGAGCCGGTCCAGGCGGGCGCCGATAGCGTCGGCGGCTCCCCGTGCGCGCCCGGGGATGGTGTCGTACAGCCGTACGGGATGGCCCGCGACCAGCGCGACCTGGGCGATTCCCTGACCCATGGTGCCGGTGCCGACGACGGCCACGGGGCTGCTGAGGTCGAGTGCTGTCATGTGCGCGATCCTCCCGCACGGGGTTTTCCACAGATGCGGCGGACCCCCTTGAACCGACCGATCGTTCGGTTACTCTAGCTCTGTCCGAGTGTTCCTGCCCAGGTTTCTGCCCAGGTCATGAACTCGACGAGGAGTTCTTGAGACGAGGAGTTGGTCACCCATGACCGCCGCACTCTCGGCGCACGAGCTGATCGCCCGGCACCGGTCCACCCTCGACCAGGCGCTGGAAGCGATCCGCACGCGCGCGTACTGGTCCCCGCACCCCGAGCACCCCAAGGCCTACGGGGAGGACGGCAGCCTGGACGCGGCCGCAGGCAAGGCCGCCTTCGACGCCCTGCTCGGCACCCGCCTCGACCTCGGCCAGCCGGGCACGGACGACTGGGTGGGCGGCGAGACGTCCCCGTACGGCATCGACCTGGGCGTGACGTACCCGCACGCGGACCTCGACGTGCTGCTGCCCGCCATGAAGGCCGGGCAGCGGGCCTGGCGGGACGCGGGCGCGGAGCAGCGCGCGGTGGTCTGCCTGGAGATCCTCAAGCGCATCAGCGACCGGACGCACGAGTTCGCGCACGCGGTCATGCACACCTCCGGCCAGGCGTTCATGATGGCGTTCCAGGCGGGCGGGCCGCACGCGCAGGACCGCGGCCTGGAGGCGGTGGCGTACGCGTACGTGGAACAGGTGCGCACACCCGACAACGCCGAGTGGACCAAGCCGCAGGGCAAGCGCGACCCGCTGGCCATGACCAAGCAGTTCACGCCGGTCCCGCGCGGCATCGGCCTGGTGATCGGCTGCAACACCTTCCCGACGTGGAACGGCTACCCGGGCCTGTTCGCCTCCCTCGCCACCGGCAACGCGGTCCTGGTCAAGCCCCACCCGCGCGCGGTGCTGCCCCTCGCGCTCACGGTGCAGGTCGCTCGCGAAGTGCTCGCCGAGACCGGCTTCGATCCGAACCTGGTGGCGCTGGCCGCCGAGCGCCCTCGCGAGGGCATCGCCAAGACCCTCGCGCTGCGCCCCGAGATCCGGATCATCGACTACACGGGCTCGACCGAGTTCGGCGACTGGCTGGAGGCCAACGCCCGCCAGGCGCAGGTCTACACGGAGAAGGCCGGCGTCAACACGGTCGTCGTCCACTCCACGTCCGACTACAAGGGCATGCTCTCCAACCTGGCGTTCTCGCTGTCCCTCTACAGCGGCCAGATGTGCACGACCCCGCAGAACCTGCTCGTCCCGCGCGAGGGCATCTCCACGGACCAGGGCCCCAAGTCGTACGACGAGGTGGTCGCGGATCTCGCCAAGGCGGTCGACGGGCTCCTGGGCGACGACGCCCGGGCGAACGCGCTGCTGGGCGCGATCGTCAACCCGGACGTGAAGGCCCGGCTGGAGGGCGCGGCGGGGCTGGGCGAGGTCGCCCTGGCCTCCCGGGAGATCGCCAACCCGGACTTCCCGGGCGCGGTCGTCCGTACGCCGGTGATCGTGAAGCTGGACAGGGCCAAGCCGGATGCCGAGGCCGCGTACATGAGCGAGTGCTTCGGGCCGGTCTCCTTCGCCGTGGCGGTCGACTCGGCGGCGGACGCGGCGGAGTTGTTGCGGCGGACCGTCCGTGAGAAGGGCGCGATGACCGTCGGGGCGTACACGACCGACCCGGAGGTCGAGCGGGACGTGCGGGAGGTGTGCCTGGAGGAGGCGGCGCAGTTGTCGCTGAATCTCACGGGCGGGGTGTATGTGAACCAGACGGCCGCGTTCTCCGACTTCCACGGCTCGGGCGGTAATCCGGCGGCCAGTGCGGCGCTCTGCGACGGGGCGTTCGTCGCCAACCGCTTCAGGGTCGTCGAGGTGCGGCGGGAGGCCTAAGCCGCCCCGCAGCTCCAGTGGTACAGGGTCATCGCCACGCTCGTCGCCAGGTTGTAGCTGCTGACCTGGGGACGCATCGGCAGGGACAGCAAGTGGTCGGCCCTGGCGCGCAGTTCGGGCGAAAGGCCCGTGCGTTCCGAGCCGAAGGCCAGGACAGCGTCGTCCGGGAGCTTCATGGCCCGGATGTCGTCGCCCTCCGGGTCGAGTGCGAACAGCGGGCCGGGCGGCAGATCGGACACCTCCAGCCGCTCCACCGCCGTCGCGAAGTGCAGCCCGGCCCCGCCGCGGACGACCGTGGGGTGCCAGGGGTCGACCGTCCCGGTGGTGACCACGCCCGTCGCCCCGAAGCCGGCCGCCAGGCGGATCACCGCCCCCGCGTTGCCCAGGTTGCGCGGGTTGTCGAGGACCACGACGGGGGCCGTGCGGGGCGTGTGCGCCAGCTTCTCGAGGTTGGACGCGCGGGAGGGCCGTACGGCCAGGGCGGCCACGGCGGTGGGGTGCGGGCGCGGGACGAACGACGCGTACGTCTCGTGCGGCACCTCCGTCAGCAGCCCGGCCAGCGCTTCCCGTACGTCCGGGGCCAGCTCGTCGGCGAGGGCGAGCGTGGCCGCCCGGTCGGCGGTGACCGCGACCGGCACCTCGGCGCCGAACCGCACGGCGTGCTTGAGGGCGTGGAAGCCGTCGAGCAGGACGGTGCTGCCGGCGAGCCGGCGCCAGACGGTCACGGGGTCGGTCATGTCCCGAAGCCTACGTGCGTGGCCTCGGGGCGCTCGTGGGCGTGCTGCTGCTCGGGGGCCTGTCCGGACCCGCCGCGCCGCAGCAGACGGTCACGGGCGCGTGCGGCCCAGCCGCCCATGCGGCGCAGGAAGGTCGTCGGCAGGAACACCGCGTCCGCCGCGATCATCGCCAGTGAGAAGAACGGCAGTCCGAGGACGACGGCGATCACGGCGTGCTCGGTGATCATGACGGCCAGCAGGACGTTCTTCACCCGCCGGTTGAACAGCGTGAACGGGAAGGCGACCTGTACCAGGACCGTCCCGTAGGTCACGAGCATCACCATCGTGCCGCTGGCGGACAGCAGGTCGGCGAGCCCGGGCCAGGGCGAGAAGTACTCCAGGTGGAGCGGGTAGTAGACGGCGGTGCCGTCCTGCCAGCGGGAGCCCTGAATCTTGTACCAGCCGGCCGTCGCGTAGATCAGGCACGCCTCGGCCATGATCACGAGCAGGGCGCCGTTGTGCACGATGTCGGCGACCACGTCGAGCATGATCCGTAGTTCACCGGGCTTCGCGCGGCGCCCGGCCAGCCACCACAGGACCTGCGTCACCCACACGGTCCACAGCAGCGCCGGTATCAGCCAGTCGCCGTCCATCCGGCCGGCCAGGGTCGCTCCGGCCAGCACGAGCCCGAGCACACCCCACAGCGCCGGGCCGGTCCGGTCCCTGACCCGCTCGCCCCGCGCGTGTGCCGCCCGGGCGCGCGCGGCCCGGCGGGCGTCCAGCGACCACACCTGGGCACAGCGCGTGAACACCAGGTAGACCGACATCAGGTGCAGCACGTTGTCGCCGCCGTCGCCCATGAAGACGCTGCGGTTCTGGAGCGACAGCACACCGACCATGAACAGCACCGACATGGTGCGGGTGCGCCAGCCCAGCATCAGCAGGGCACTGGCGAGGATCGCGAGCAGGTAGACGGTCTCGAACCAGATCACGCCGTCCGACCACATGAGAGTGGTGAAGGCCTTGTTGGTCCCGATCAGCTGCTCGGCCAGACCCCAGCTCCAGGGCCCGCCGGGGCCGTAGAGCTCGTGGCGGTGGGGGAACTCACGCAGCAGGAACAGCAGCCAGGTCGCGCTGAAGCCGATGCGGATCACGGCGGTCTGGTACGGGCCGAGGGCGGCCTCGGTGACCCGGGCGATAACGCGCGAGGCGGCCAGGGAGAAGCGGTTCACCGCACGCCACCCCCGGTCTCGTCCTCCGGCACCGGCCACCACGGCAGCTCGCGGTAGGCCGGTGTCGTGGAGACCTTCTCCCGGCTCCACTTCGGCGGGGGCACGTTGCTGGTGCGGGAGCGGACCTGGACGCGCTCGATGGTGCCGCCGCCCCCGGTGGCGGCCCGCACGGCGTCGTCGCGGCCGAGGCGCAGCACCACGATCCGGCGCAGGTACGACTCGGAGAGCGAGCCGCGCAGGCCCACCGCGCGGTTCTCGCCGTCGTGCGTCGCGAGGAAGAAATCCCAGGCGCGACGCAGCTCGTTCTGCTGGGTGTGGCTGGGCAGCAGGTTGCCGTCGATGGCCCGGCCGTCCTCGGCGGACAGGTCGTACCAGCCGGTGGTCAGCGTCCCGCCCTCCCCGTCCCGGACCTCGGCACGGACCTGGATCGATATGTTCTGCTGGAGCGGGTTCGGCGCGAAGAGCTTCCAGTTCTGCTCGAACTCCGGATAGATCCAGTCGTCCACGGCCTTGCCGTGCTCCCTGGTGACGGTGTTCGGCGGCGCGACGTGCAGGAACATCATCCCGACGTGCACACAGACCCCCACCGCGACGGCCGCGAGCGCCAGCGCGACACCGATCCGGTAGCGGAGGGAGAGCGCGGCGATACCGGCGCGGGGTTCGGTGGGCGGGTCCGGCTCGGCAGGCCCGCCCGACTCGGCAGGCACACCCGGCCCGGCCGGCCCGTGCCGGGCGTCCGAGCCTCCGTCGTACGCGTCCATTCAGCCCCGTTCCACGATCCCGGTCCGTCGTTCCGTCCGCCCGGCCGCGAGGGCGTCGTACCGCCCGCGCACCACCGCGCGACATCGGCACGGGCACGGTACTCAGGCCGCCCACCCGGGCACAGCCTCTTGCGCCGGTTCCGCCCGTGGCCGTCACCACACCGCGGAAGCCGACCCGAAGCCGACCCGAAGTTGATCGGAAGCCGACCGTACGGTGCCCGCGGCGGCCGGGAGCGGCGGTCCCCCTGGTCCACAGGGGACCCCCGCAGGTTATCCACAGGGCGCCCGGACAGGTCGCCCACAGGAGTGACACCCTACGGCCCCCGCCCGCACACCCATTCCCTTCTTCTAGAACCTGTTCTATCTTCCGGCCCGTCAGCTCACGTCAGCTCAACGGGACCGGCCGGAAGGACAGGCACCGTGGACTTCACCTTCACCGAGGAGCAGCAGGCCGCGGCCGAGGCGGCGAAGGGCGTGTTCGCCGGGGTCGCGCCCGACGCCGTGCCCAGTCCGGCCCTCACCCCCGGCGCCGTCGCCGACGCCTGCGACCGCGCCCTGTGGGCCAAACTCGCCGAAGCCGACCTGCTGAGCCTGCTGCTGGACGCCCGGTACGGCGGGGCCGGCCTGGACGCGATCGCGCTGTGCCTGGTGCTGCGGGAGTCGGCGCGGGTGCTGGCCAGGGTGCCGCTGCTGGAGAGCAGCGCGGCCGCGGCCGCCGTACAGGCCTTCGGCGGCGAGGAGGCGAAGTCGGCGCTGCTGCCCCGGGCGGGCCGGGGCGAGCTCGTGCTGACCGTCGCCGCGCACGGCCGCACCGGCCACGACCCGGCCGAGCTCGCCGTGACCGCACGGCAGGACGGCGAGGCATGGGTGCTGGACGGAGTGCAGACGGCGGTGCCGTGGGCGTACGACGCGGACGTCACGGTCGTCCCCGCGCGCACGGGGACCGGGCGGACCGGGCTGGCCCTGGTCCCGCGGGGGCACGAGGGGATGGTCCTGGCCGAGCAGTTCTCCACGAGCGGTGAGCGGCTCGGCGAGCTGCGGCTGGAGTCGGCGCGGCTGGCCGCCCGGGACGTGATCGACGCCGACGGCGCGTGGGAGTGGCTGCGTGACCTGCTGGCCACCGGGACGTGTGCGCTGGCGCTCGGGCTCGGGGAGCGCGTGCTGCGCATGACCGGGGAGTACACGAGCAAGCGGGAGCAGTTCGGCTTCCCGATCGCGACCTTCCAGGCCGTCGCCGTGCAGGCCGCCGACCGCTACATCGACCTGCGCGCGATGGAGGCCACACTGTGGCAGGCCGCGTGGCGGATCGCCTCGGGGTCGCCGGGCGCGCTGCCCGCCGCCGGTGATGTCGCCGTCGCCAAGATCTGGGCAGCGGAGGGCGTACGCCGGGTCGTGCAGACGGCGCAGCATCTGCACGGCGGGTTCGGCGCCGACGTCGACTACCCCCTGCACCGGTACCACGCCTGGGCCAAGCACCTGGAGCTGTCACTCGGCCCGGCGGCGGCACACGAGGAGGCCCTGGGCGACCTGCTGGCCGCCCACCCGTTGGCCTGAACCCGCCGGGGGGCGGGCGCTTGCAGGCGCTACAGGCGCTACAGGCGCTACAGGACGAACCCGGGCTGGCCGTCGTCCGTGACGACGGGACGGCCCGCCGCCTCCCACACCTGCATGCCGCCGTCGACGTTCACGGCGTCGATGCCCTGCTGGGCCAGGTACATCGTGACCTGGGCGGAACGTCCGCCGGAGCGGCAGATCACATGGACCCGGCCGTCCTGCGGGGCGGCCTCGGTCAGCTCCCCGTACCGGGCGACGAACTCGCTGATGGGGATGTGCAGCGCCCCTTCGGCGTGACCGGCCTCCCACTCGTCGTCCTCCCGGACGTCCAGCAGGAAGTCGCCGTCCTTGAGGTCCGCGACCTCGACCGTGGGCACACCAGCTCCGAAACTCATACGTCCGACGCTACCCGAACCGGCGCGTGACCCGGCCGGAGCGGGGCTCAACGCTAGGGTCCGTCCGGCGGATCATGCCGCGGACGCGGGGCCTGGCACCTGCGACTTTGATCAGCCGGCCAGACCCTAGCCCGCGCCCTCGCCGAGCAGCGCGGCCAGTTCCCGCTCCCGCTCGGTGACCTGGGTGAGCAACTGCTGCCCGATCTCGTCCAGGAGGCCGTCCGGGTCGTCCGGGGCCAGCTGGAGCATGTGGCCTATGGCGCTCTCCTCCAGCTCCTTGGCGAGCAGGGCGAGCAGTTCCTTGCGCTGGGCGAGCCATTCGAGGCGGGCATAGAGCTCCTCGGCGCGGCTCGGGCCCCGCTTCAGCTCCGGCCCCTTGGCCCATTCCTCGGCGAGTTCGCGCAGCTCCGCCTCGTCGCCCCGGGCGTAGGCGGCGTTCACCCGGGTGATGAACTCCTCGCGCCGCTCGCGTTCCTTCTCCTCCTGCGCCAGGTCCGGGTGGGCCTTGCGGGCCAGCTCGCGGTAGAGCTTGCGGGCCTCCTCGCTGGGGCGGACCCGCTGCGGTGGCCGGACCGCCTGGTCCGTGAGCATCGCCACGGCCTCCGGGAACAGACCGCTGTCGTCCATCCAGCCGTGCAGCAGTTCCTCGACGCCGGGGATCGGCGCGAGCCGGGCCCTGGCCTCCTCCGCCCGGCGCCGGTCCTCCAGGTCGCCGCTGCGGGCGGCCCTGGCCTCGAGGATCCGGGCGTCCAGCTCCTCGAGCCGGCCGTAGAGGGGCCCGAGCTTCTGTTCGTGCAGCCGGGAGAAGTTCTCGATCTCGACGCGGAAGGTCTCCACCGCGATCTCGTACTCGATCAGCGCTTGCTCGGCGGCCCGCACGGCCCGCTCCAGCCGCGCCTCGGGCCGCGCCGCCTCGTCTTCGGTGTGCGCCGCGCCGCCCTCGGGGCGATCCTCGCCGCCCTCTGCACGCGCCGCGTCACCTTCGGGCGTCACCCGTTCCTCACCGGCGCCGCCACCACCCTGCTCAGCTTCCGGGGTCGTCACCCGACCAGCGTAGGCCACGGCCCGACCGCTCCCGCGCTGCGGACAACCACACGCCCGATGGTCCTGAGGGTTCAGACCCCCATCTCCGCTGCGACCTTCCCCGCCCGCACCCCCGCCACCAGGTCCGCATGGTCCGCCTCCGTACGGTCCGCATAGGCGACGGCGAAATCCGCCATCGCCTCGTCCAGCTCCTCGCTCTTGCCGCAGTAGCCGGCGATGAGGCGGGGGTCGGCGCTGTGAGCGTGGGCGCGGGCCAGGAGGGCGCCGGTCATCCGTCCGTAGTCGTCCATCTGGTCGGCGGCCAGGGCGGCCGGATCGACGCTGCCCTTGCGGTTGCGGAACTGGCGGACCTGGAAGGGATGCCCGTCGACCGTTGTCCAACCGAGCAGAATGTCGCTGACGACCTGCATCCGCTTCTGCCCCAGCACGACCCGCCGCCCCTCGTGGTCGACCACAGGCGCGTCGAAACCGGCCGTCACCAAATGCGGCACCAGCGCCGACGCCCGCGCCTCCTTCACCTGGAGCACCAGCGGCTCACCCCGGTGGTCCAGGAGCAGCACGACGTAGGACCGGGTGCCGACACTGCCGGTGCCGACGACGCGGAACGCCACGTCGTGCACCGCGTGCCGGGCGAGGAGCGGCCGGCGGTCCTCCGGCAGCGTGCCGACGTACTCCTCCAGGGACGCCGCCACCGCCGCGGCCTCCGCGTCCGGGACGCGCCGCAGCACCGGCGGGGCGTCGACGAAGCGGCGCCCGCCGTCCTCCGTGGCCTCCGTCGACCTTGCCGCGAAACGGCCGCTGGTGTTGTGGCGGGCCTTCTCGGAGACCCGCTCCAGCGTGCCGAGCAGGTCGTGGGCGTCCGTGTGGGAGACGAGTTCCTCGTCCGCGATGGCGTTCCACGCGTCCAGCACCGGGAGCCTGGCCAGCAGCCGCATGGTGCGGCGGTAGGCGCCCACCGCGTCGTAGGCCGCCTTTCGGCACCTCTCCTCGTCCGCTCCGGCCTCCCGGCCCGCGAGCACCAGGGAGGCCGCGAGGCGCTTCACGTCCCACTCCCAGGGGCCGAGCACCGTCTCGTCGAAGTCGTTCAGATCGATGACCAGGCCGCCGCGCGCGTCGCCGTACAGGCCGAAACTGGCCGCATGGGCGTCACCGCAGATCTGCGCCTTGATCCGGGTCATGGGGGTTCGCGCCAGGTCGTAGGCCATCAGGCCCGCGGCGCCGCGCAGGAACGCGAACGGTGTGGCGGCCATGCGGCCGACCCGGATCGGCGTGAGCTCAGGGAGCCGGCCGCGGCCCGACTCCTCGACCGCGCTCACCGCGTCGGGCCGGGACGCGTCCAGGTCGAGCGTGGCGTGCGCGCGGCGTGGGATCCGCTTGCGCAGGGCCTTGCCCTCGTCCTTGGGCGAGCCCTCGGCGGGCCACTCGGCGAAACCGCGCACCCGGGGCAGCCGACGGGTCCCCCCATGCGCCGCCCTGCCCTCATCCCCAGCACTGTCCCTGGTCACACCGACCGCCTCCCCCGCACGCGCACGAACATCAACTCGTGCGACCGTACAGCCGGTGGCCGAAACGCGTCAGACCCTGTGGACAACTCCACAGCTGTGGACAACCCGTGCGGGAACCGCCAGGGAGCAGACAGGGGCAGTCGAACTCCTGCCGACTCCTACGCCCCCGACGAAAATCCGACGAAAACCCGACGAAAGACGACTCCTACGCCCCCGACGAGACCTGCGCCGGCACAGCCTCCTCCTGAACCTCCACCGGCCCCCGCCTCTCCACCTGCACCTGCACCTGCACCTGCGCCAGCACCCACTCCACCCGCTCCACCGAGATGTCGAGCCGGGCCAGCACCGCGGGGACGGCGATGCTCGGCAGGAAGTGTTCGAACATCACGACGACGCGGCGCTCCAGATCCTGCCGCTGGCACCGCAACTGGGACAGCAGCTGCACCCCCGAGAAGCTGCCGACCAGCAACTCCGCCGTCTCCGCCACGTCGACATGCGGCAGCAGTTCGCCCTGCGCCTTCGCCTCCGCCAGCCGCTGTACGTTCTGGTCGAACCACATACGGAAGGCCGGCGTACGGTCGAGTTCCATGGCCCCCTGGTCGAGGGCGAGCCCCACACTGGCGCGAACCAGCGGTTCGGAGCGCAGTCTGCGGGCCAGCACCAGCCCGGAGTCGACGAGTTCCTGGAGTTTGCTGGACTGCGGCGGGAGCGTGATCGCGAGCTGCTCCTCGAACACCCCCACCGCCAGCTCCTCCTTGGAACCGAAGTGGAAGTACAGCGCGCCCTTGGTGACACCCGCCCGGTCCAGGATCTCCCCGATGGTCGCCGAGGTGTAGCCCCGTTCGTCGAAGACGGCCGCGGCCGCTTCAAGGATGGTCCGCCGGGTGCGGATCGCGCGCTCCTGTCGCGCCATCGGGTGCCTCCTGATCTCCGTCGATTCCTGTGAAATCGCTGTGCGGCGGGGGCGCGGGAGCCCGTCCCAGCGGTTTGGCTCACCCTTTGAAAAAGACCGGCTCGTCCGTATCTTAGTCAAACGCCGACCTCAGCCAGGCTGCCGATCGTGGGGGTTCTCATGCCGCACTCAGAACCTTTAAGCGCGCCCACGGACGATCAGACCGGACAGGTGGGCCGTCCGGCAAACAGATCCACTGCGGCCGTCGAGAACGCGCCACACGCCGCAGTCGTCGATCCCGCCGATCCCCTCGAGCCCGCCGAAGCCACCGAACCCACCTCGGTCACCAAGGAACTCGCCCACCGCACCAACGAAGCAGATGTCTTTCCCACCCAGTGGCGCCGTATCTCCGAAGCCCGCTTCCGCTTCACCGCTCACTGGCCGGCCGCCCATCCCTTCTTCGGCCCCGTGGACGACCACCATCAGGATCCGATGATCGTGGGCGAAACGTTGCGGCAGGCCTCGATGGTGCTCGCGCACGCCGAGTTCGGAGCCCCCGCCGACACCCACTTCGTCATGTGGGACCTGACGGTCCACACCGACCCGTCCGCGCTCCTGCTGTCGGCCGCCGCCGAGCCGGTCGACGTCGACGTCGTGTGCTCCGAGCTGCGCCGTCGCGGTCGCGGCCTGCACAGCATGCGGACCACCATGGAGTTCCGCCGTGCGGGACGCTTCCTCGCCCGCGGCACCGGCAGCACCGGCTGCACCTCGCCGCTCGCCTACCGCCGTCTGCGGCAGAAGCAGCTGGCCGCACTGGGCACCCCGGTGCCGCTGCTGCCGGGCATACCCCCGGCGCTCGCCGGCCGCTCCCGCGCCGAGGACGTCGTCCTCGCCCCCGCCGACCGCCCCGGCGTCTGGCGGCTGCGCGTGGACACCGGCCACCCGGTGCTCTTCCCGCGGCCCAACGACCACGTGCCCGGCATGGTCCTGTTCGAGGCGGCCCGGCAGGCAGCGGCCGCCGCGTCCGGCCGGCACCCCTTCCTGCCCCGCTCGATGACGGCGACCTTCGCCCGGTACGCCGAGCTGCACAGCCCGTGCTGGATCGAGACGGAGGTGCTCGACGAGAAGGATCCGGGAGATCCGGGAGAGACGACCGTACGGGTGTCCGGGCGGCAGGACGGCGAGTCCGTCTTCAGCGCCACGCTGACCTGCGCGCAGCCGGCCCGGGTACGGTCGCTGTCGTGACGGTCGATTTTCTGATCACGGGCGGGAGCGGCTTCGCCGGGAGCAGGGTCGCGGCCGCCGCACACCGGCAACCCGGCGTCCGCGTAAGGCACTTGTCGCGCCGTACCCGACCGGAATCCGACCCCGGCGAGTTCGTCCACGGCGACCTCGGCGACCCGCCCTCCCTGCGCGGCACCTGTGCGGGCGCCGATGTCCTGGTGCACTGCGCCACGCGGGTCGACGGCGACGCCGAGACCGTCGAGGCCGTCAACGACCTGGGCACGCGAGCCCTGGTGGAGGAGGCCGTGCGCGCCGGGGTGCGCCGGATCGTGTACGTGAGCACGGCCGCCGTGTACGGCCGGGGCCCCTTCCGCGGAGTGCGCCCCGGGGAAGTGCCGATCGCCCCCGCGTCGGCCACCAGCCGCACCCGGGCCGCCGCCGAACGGCACGTCCTCGACGCGGGCGGCCTGGTGCTGCGCCCGCACCTGGTGTACGGCGAGGGCGACCGGTGGGTCGTCCCCGGACTGGTTTGGCTGCTGGGCGAGTTGTCGGCGACCCTGACCGGATGCGAGGCGCTCCAGTCGATGATCGACGTGGACACCCTGGGCCGTGCGGTGGTGGCCGCGGCCCTGTCCCCGGCGCACGAGGGCGGTGTGCACCACGTCAACCACCCCGAGCCCGTGGGGGCCTCTGAGCTGCTCCGGGCGGCGGGCACCCTGCTGGAGGAGCCCGGCGGCGGTGCGGCGGTGGACGTCGCCACCGCCCTGGACCGGGCCGCCGGGAAGCCGCTCGCCCTCCATCACCTCGGCATGCTCACGGTCGACCACTGGTTCGTTGACGACGCCTTCTGGAAGGACCTCGACTGCTCCCCCGGCGAGGGGTTCGCGGCCGGATTCAGGCGCGCGGCACCCTGGTACCGCTCGTTCCTCCAGGGCCGGAAAGCCTCCTGATCGCCTCCGCCTCCTCCGCACGCGGACCCGGTGCCGACCCGCGGTCCCGGCCGTGCAGCAGCACGGGCAACTCCTGGTGCCCCGTGGAGATGATGGAGCGCAGCCGCTTCGGAGGCCGGGACGGATCGGCCAGGGCCAGCCGCGGGAAACGGTCGAACAACGACGTCAGAGCCACCGTCGCCTCGGCCATGGCCAAGGGCCGGCCCAGGCAGTGGTGCACGCCGTGGCCGAAGGAGATGTGGTCGCGGCTGGTGGACCGGGTGACGTCGAACCGTTCGGCGTCCGGGCCGTGCCGCTCGGGGTCGCGTCCGGCACCGGCGAAGGAGACCACGACGGGATCACCCTTCGGGATCTTCAGGCCTGGCTCGATCTCGATGTCCTCGACGGCGTAGCGCAGACCCGACATGGCACCGGGCGCCTCGAAGCGCAGCGACTCCTCGATTGCGTCCTCCCAGGTCACCTGCCCGGAGCAGACGAGTTCGAGCTGGTCGGGGTGGGCGAGCAGGCTGTGCACCGTGTTGTCGATGAGGTTGACGGTCGTCTCGAACCCCGCGGTGAGCAGCAGGATCAGGTTGTCCATCAACTCCTGTTCGCTGAGGCTGCCTTCGTCGTGCGCGGCCATGAGGGCCGTCGTCAGGTCGTCGGCCGGGTGCTCGCGCTTGTACTGGAGGAACGCGGTCAGCGTGCCGTACAGCTCGACCCCGTTGGCCTGGGCGTCCTCCAGGGAGATCGCCGTGTCGAAGAAGCGGTTGATGATGCGGTAGAGGGACGCCCGCGGGCCGTCCTCACCGGGCGGTACGCCGAAGAGTTCGCACACCACCTCGTGCGGTACCGGCGCCGCGAACGCCGCCCGCAGGTCGACGACTTCACCCTCGGGGATCCGCTCCAGGTCGTCCAGGGCCCGGTCGACGATCTCCTGGACGCGCGGGAGCAACGCGTCGACGCGGCGCTTGGTGAAGGCGGCGGACATCGGCTTGCGCAGCCGGCTGTGGTCGGTGCCGTAGGCCGTGACCATGTTGCGCACCGACACCCAGATCGCGAGCGGCCAGGTGCGGGAGATGTCCCCGTTGATCCAGGCCGGCCAGTGCTGGAAGGCGTCCTTGCTCGTCTCGGGTCCGGCCAGGAGCCGCTTGTTCAGCTCCAGGCCGTTGATCCACCATGCCCGTACGCCGCCCGGGAGTTCGACCTCCACGGCGGGTGCCTGGGCCCGGATCCGGGCTATCTCGTCGTAGAGGTCCTGGCCGGACGGGTCGACCGCCAGGAAGGGGCAGGCCTGCTGTGCCATGACTCATCGCTCCTTGGTCCAGAGGCTGGGGAACCATCGTGCGATTGAAGTGACGAAAAAACTTGGCAACCGGTTTGTTTGGGCCACCACTTCAACCACTGTCGGCCATGGGAAGGCCGACCGGAAGCCGACCGACAGCCGACCGGGACGCCCCGCTATCGCAGCGCGAGCCCCGCCCGGCCCGGCTCCTCCAACGCCCCGTCCGCCTCCCTGCCGACGTCCGGCTCCCTGCCGACGTCCGGCTCCCTGCCGACGTCCGGCTCCCCGTGGTCCGGCTCGGTCCCGGCCGGGTCCAGCGCGCCGGCCAGGTGCGGCGCGACCACGCACGGCAGAAGCAGGTGCCACAGGTCGGTCAGGGAGAACCGGGCGAGCCAGCCGGGGTCCTCCCGGGCAGCACCTCGATGCCGGTCGTGGCGGCGAGGACGACCGCGCTGGAGCGGTGCGGCGGGCATCCGGCGGCGAGTTCCCCCTTGCGCTCCGCCTCGGCCAGCGGCTCGTGCACGCACTCCCACCACTCCCGGCGCAGGTCACGCGCCCGCCCGGCGACCGCCTCGGCCTTGAGCCGCAGCCCCGCGCGCACCACGACGTCGGCGCACAGCAGCCGGGCGACGTGGTGCGTGACGTCCACGAGGCGCTGGAGGGCGCACCCGTCGCCGCCGCGGCCCCCGGCCCGCGACCTGGCGCAGGGCACGGGGCGGCCGCGTGCTCGACGGCCTCGGACACGGCGGCCTTGTTCGCGAAGTGGAAGTGCAGCGCGCCGGAGCTGACGCCGGCTCCCGCGCTGATCTCCGACAGACCGTCCCGGACGCAACCCCGTGCCTCGAACTGCTCGGCCGCCGACCGGATCAGCGCAAGACGGGTCCGGACGGCCCGGTCCTGTTTGGTCACCCCTGGCTCCCCTGGAGGGCTCTGATGGCGACGCAATGAAACCAACTCATTGGTTTCCCCCAACGCACGGACGAGCCGAAGGCCTCGGCTCCGGCCGGGCCGCCCGCCAGGCCCGCCCCCTTAGGCTCGCAGATACGCCAGCACGGCCAGCACCCGGCGATGGGTCTCGTCCGCCGGCGGCAGGTCCAGCTTGGTGAGGATGCCGGAGATGTGCTTGCCGACGGCCGCCTCGGAGACGACCAGTTCGCGGGCGATCGCGCCGTTGGACCTGCCCTCCGCGATCAGCGCCAGCACCTCCCGCTCACGCGGGGTGAGGCGCTCCAGCGGGTCACGGCGGCGGCGCAGTAACTGCCGTACGACCTCCGGGTCGACGACCGTGCCGCCGTCGGCCACCTCGCCGAGCGCCTCGACGAACTCCTCGACCTGGCCGACACGGTCCTTGAGCAGATAGCCCACGCCCGTGCCGTCGCCGGAGTCCAGCAGCTCGGCGGCGTAGCGGCGCTGCACGTACTGGCTGAGGACCAGGACGGGAAGCGTGGGCCGCTCCCCGCGCAGCCGCACGGCCGCGTGCAGGCCCTCGTCCTGGAACCCGGGCGGCATCCGCACGTCCGTCACGACCACGTCGGGGGTGTGCTCCTCGACGGCCGTGATCAGTGCCTCGGCATCTCCCACGGCCGCGACGACCTCGTGTCCGCAGCGTTCGAGCAACCCGACGAGCCCGTCCCGCAGCAGCACGCTGTCCTCGGCCAGGACCACCCGCAGCGGTCGCTCAACTCGCAGGGGCACAAGGGATCTCCACACGCAGCAGGGTCGGTCCGCCGAGCGGACTGGACAGGGAGAGTCTGCCATCGAGCACCGACACCCGGTCGGCGAGTCCGGTCAGTCCGCTGCCCTGCCCGGCCCGCGCACCGCCGCACCCGTCGTCGCGGATCCGAAGGACCAGCCGGCCGTCGCTCAGCCCCCCGCTCACCTCCGCCCGGCTCGCCCCGCTGTGCCTGCCCACGTTGGCGAGCGCCTCGCACACCACGAAGTACGCGGCAGCCTCGACGGCTTGGGAGAGCCGTCCGGGCAGCTCCAGATCGACGTCCACGGGCACGGCCGAGCGGTCGGCGGCGTCGGCGACGGCGGCTTCGAGGCCGTAGTCGGCGAGGACCTTGGGGTGGATGCCGTGGATGAGCTCGCGCAGTTCCGCGAGGGCCGTGCCCGCCTCCTCATGGGCCTTGGCGAGCTGGTCGGCCAGCGGACCCGGCGGGGCGTCCAGCCGGGCCAGGCCCAGCGTCATCGTCAGTGCGACGAGCCGCTGCTGCGCCCCGTCGTGCAGATCGCGCTCGATCCGCCGCCGTTCCGCCTCGAAGGCGTCCACCAACCGCACCCGGGAGCGCGCCAGTTCGACCACCCTGGCCCCCAGGTCGGCCTCGCGCGGGGCGATCAGCAGCCGCGCCAGCCCGGCCCGCGCACCGGCCGCGACGCCCAGCAGGTAGGCGCCCAGGGCCAGCAGGCCCAGCCCGCAGGCGGCGAATCCGAAGGCCGCCGGCCAGCCGGTGACGGTCCACAGCTTGAGGACCTTCGCCTCCTGCCCGTCGCCGACGGTGGCCATCAGCAGCGGCGTGAGCGCCACGGACAGCGGGCAGAGCAGGGCGACGGACAGCGCGAGGGCGTCGACCGGCCACAACACCCCCGCGAACAACAGGGCGTGGCCGAGCTCGCGCCAGGTGGCCCTCTCCCGCAGCCGGGTCGTCAGCCACGCCCGCAGGCCCGGCTCGCCGGGCGTCCCGTGCTGCGCGGGCGCCGGGTCCGGGTCGACGAGCCGCAGCCTGTGCCGCTCCACCGCGGCGACCGGGATGCCCGCCAGGACCGTGCACAGGAGCAGCGGCAGCCCCACCAGGACGAGCGCCAGCACACCCCCGACCACGACCGAGGCCACGATCCCCACGAACACGACGACGCCGGTCACCACACCGGTGAGCAGGTACACGGCGGAGCGCCACGGCCACGCCGACATCAGGTAGCCGGGGCGGGCCATGGCCTGCCACACGTTCGGAGGCTGCATGGGGATCACCGTAGAAGCCCGCCGGGGCCCCGGCCATGGGCTCAGGCGGAGGCCCAGGGGTAGGCCTGGCCCTACCCCAGGTCTACGCCCTGCCGCACTGCGCCGACCCGCCTCCGCGCGATTGCGTGGAGGCCAACGGCCAATCGACATGAGGCGGGGATTTTCGGTGGAACCCGACGGTCGATCGACACGAGGCAGGGAACCCATGACAGACGACACACACGACGCCATCCGGCTGGACTCCGTCACCAGGGCATACGGCTCCGTGACCGCACTCGACGACGTCACCCTGGCGTTCCCCGCCGGGACCTTCACCGCCGTCATGGGCCCCTCCGGCTCCGGCAAGTCGACCCTGCTCCAGTGCGCCGCCGGCCTGGACCGGCCCACCTCCGGCTCGGTCACCGTCGCCGGCACGGAACTGACCGGGCTGAGCGAGCGGCGGCTGACCCTGCTGCGCCGCGAGCGCGTCGGGTTCGTCTTCCAGGCGTTCAACCTGCTGCCCGCGCTGACCGCCGAGCAGAACGTCGTCCTGCCCCTGCGCCTGGCCGGCCGGCGCGTCCCGAAGGCCCGGGTGCGCCAGGCGCTCCAGCAGGTCGGCCTCGCCGAACGGGCCCGGCACAGACCTGGGCAGATGTCCGGCGGCCAGCAGCAACGCGTCGCCCTGGCCCGCGCGTTGATCACCCGGCCGGACGTTCTGTTCGCCGACGAACCGACCGGCGCCCTGGACACGCGGACCGGCCGCGAGGTGCTCGGGCTGCTGCGCGGCATGGTCGACCGCGAGGACCAGACGGTCGTCATGGTCACGCACGACCCGGTGGCCGCCGCCCACGCCGACCGCGTGCTCTTCCTCGTCGACGGGCGCTTCCACGGGGAGTTGACCGCTCCGGGCGCCGACGCCGTCGCCGCGCGCATGACCCGCCTGGAGGCCGTGCCGTGCTGAGCGTCGCCCTGCGCACCCTGCGCGCCCGCTGGGCCACCTTCACCGGCAGCTTCGTCGCGCTCTGTCTGGGCGTGGCACTGCTGACCGTGACGGGCCTGGCCCTGGCCTCGTCGGCCACCGCCCCGCAGCGGGCCCCCGAGCGCTTCGCTGCGGCATCGGTCGTCGTCAAGGGCCAGGACACGCTGCGCGTACCGACCCCGACCGGCGACCGCGAGTCCCGGCTCGCCCACCCGCGACCGGTCCCCGCCGCGACCGTCGCGAAGTTGCGGAAGCTGGGCCCGGTCGTGGCCGACAGATCCTTCGCCGTCCGCGCCGCGGACGCCCCCGCGGACCTTGTCGGCCACCCCTGGTCCACCGCCGCGTTCGCCCCCTACGACCTCGCCACCGGACGGGCCCCCCGCACCGCCGACGAGGTCGCCGTCACCGGCGACTGGACACGCCCGGGCCGACAGCTCCACACCGACCGGGGCCCGGTGCGCGTCGTCGGCACGCTCACCTCACGCGGCTTCGAGAACGCCGTGTTCTTCACCGACGCCCGCGCCGCCCGACTGTCCCCCTCGGTCACGCAGGTGGCCGTCGACGCCGATCCGGCAGCCGTAGGGGAGGCGGTGGGCGACAGCGCACAGGTCCTCACCGGGAATGCCCGCCGCCTCGCCGACGCCGACCCCGGCCGGGACGGTGAGGCGCTGACGGCGATGAACTCCCTGTTCGGCACGGCCGGCGGCGTCACCGCCTTCGTGTCGGTCTTCGTCGTGGCGTCCACCTTCGCCTTCGCGGTCGCCCAGCGGCGCCGGGAGTTCGCCCTGCTGCGCACCGCCGGCGCCACCCCGGGCCAGATCCGCCGGAGCGTCCTCACCGAGGCCCTCGCCGTCGGCGCCCTCGCCTCGGCCACCGGCTGCGCCCTCGGCTCCCACGGAGCGCCCCGCCTCGCGGCCTGGGTCGTCGACAACGGCCTCGCCCCGGCCTGGTTCACCATCGGCGACCACACCTGGCCCTACCACGCAGCCTTCTGGACCGGCCTGCTCGTCGCGCTGTGCGGAGCGACCGCCGCGTCCTGGCGGGCCGGCCGCACCGGCCCCACCGAGGCGCTGCGCGAGGCCTCGGCGGAGAGCGGGACCATCACCCGGGGCCGCCTGCTGTACGGCACGGCCCTGCTGCTGACCGCCGCGGTGACACTGGGCCTGTCCCTCGCCGGCGACCCTGCCGGCCTGCTGCACCGCAAGTCCTACATCAGCCGCCCGATGCTGCTGATCACCGCGGCCGCCCTGCTCTCCCCGCTCGTGCTGCGCCCCCTGACCCGGTTGCTGACGTGGCTGCCGGGCCCCTGCGCCCTGCTGGTCCGCGAGAACGCCGCGGCCGGGATGCGCCGCACCGCCGCGCTCGCGGCCCCCGTCCTGGTCACCGTCGCCCTCGCGGGTTCCCTGCTCGGCGCCACCGCGACCCTGAACCGGGCGAAGACCGCCGAGACGAGCGAGCGCACCACCGCCGCCTTCGTCGTGACCCCGCCGGCCGGCACCGGCTTCGACGCCGCCGCCCTGCGCAGACTGCATGCCGTCCCGGGCACCGAGATGTCACCGACGTCCTCGACGGCTGTCCACGTCCTGGAGGACGACGTGGCCCTCGTCCGCTCCGAGGCCCGCGCCGCCACCCCCGGCCCCCTCGCGGCCACCACCCGCCTCCCCCTGGCCGCCGGCGCGGTGAGCGACCTCGACGACGACTCGATCATCGTCAACGAGGAGTGGCAGCGGCACCGGGTGGGCGACCGGGTCCGCGTCTGGCTCGGCGACGGAACGCCGCGGACCCTGCGGATCGCCGCGGTGATGACCGCCGGCACCGGCGACAACGGCGTCTACGTCACCCCGCGCAACGCCCCGGGCGCCACGGCCGACCGGATCGACGTGGCCCTGACCGGCGGCGCGGACCCGAAAACCGTCGCCACCGCCCTGCGCGAGGCGCTCGGCACCGGGAACGGACAGGTCCTCACCCGCGAGGCGTGGATCCGGGCCACCCACCCCGAGACCCACCGCACCACCCGCCTCGGCCTCCTGCTGGTCCTCGGCATCGCCCTCCTCTACACGGGCATCTCCGTGGCCAACACCATGGTCATGGCGACGTCCGACCGGGCCCGCGACCTGGCCGTGCTGCGGCTGGCCGGAGCCACCCGCCGGCAGGTGCTGCGGCTGACCGGCGCCGAGGCCCTGACGGTCGTGGCGGCCGGCGCCCTCCTCGGCCTCCTGGTCGCCGCCGTCAACCTGGCCGGCATGGCGAGCGCCCTCGCCCTGCTGTCGGCCCCGGCCACGATCGAGCTCCCCTGGCAGGCCCTCGGCACGACCACAGCCGTCTGCGCCCTCCTCGCCACAGCCTCCGCACTCGCCCCGGCCGCCCTCGCCCTGCGCCGCCGCCCGGCGGAACTGGCGGGCGTACGGGAGTGACAGGTACAGGGGCGCCCCGGGGCCGGGTCCATCTCATGACGAAACCGATAACCTGGCAGCCGTGAAACGGACCTCGTTCGACAGCTGGCCCTGCTCCATCGCCCGCACCGCCGACATCCTGGGCGACGCCTGGAGCCTGCTGGTGTTGCGCGAGGTCTTCTACGGCGAATCCCGCTTCGACGGCTTCATCGGCTCGCTCGGCATCGCCCGCAACACCCTCACCGACCGGCTGCGGCGCCTGGAGGCCGAGGGCCTGCTGCGGCGGCAGGCCTACCAGAGCGACCCGGTCCGCCACGAGTACCTCTGACGGACAAGGGCCGCGACTTCTTCGGCGTACTCGCCGCGATCAGCGCCTGGGGCGACCGCTGGCTGGCCGGCGACGAGGGCGCCCCGGTGGTCCTGCATCACACGCCCTGCGACCACGACACCGAGGCCCGGGTCGTCTGCTCCTCCTGCGGCGAGCAACTGCGCCACCAGGACATGACCGCCCGCACCGGCCCCGGCTACCCGGCCCGCCTCCTCGACGACCCCGCCGTACGGCAACGCTTCACCGCCGGCCGGCCGCTGGGGGTCGCCCGAGCCGACCAGGCCTGAGAGCTTCCTCAATGAAGCTCTTCGAAGGGACGTCGCCCTCGGCGCGAGCTGTCGCGCCGCTCGGCGGGCGACGCACGGGCCCGGTTGTTCCTCGGCTCGTTCGCAGCCCGGGTGCCGGTTGGAGGCCTCCCGCAGGCGGTGGCCTCCCAGGTACTCCTGGCGATCAGAGGCGGCTGGCCATCCCCGGAATGCCCGTGGGTGTCGGGAGCGGCAGCCGGTTGGGGACGTTGCGTTCGTCTGCGGCCGGAGCGGCCTTGCAGGTCATGTCCTTCATGGGGAGCTTGCCGGTGGTCAGGTAGGTGGTGGCCGTCTTGTCTGCGCACGACTTGGTGCCGTAGATGCCGTGTCCCACACCTCCGGCGACCGTGACCATCTTGGAGCCCTTCATGGCGCGGCGCAGGCCCTGGCCGCTGGTCAGCGGCGTCTGGGAATCCCACTCGTTCTGGAGGATCAGCGCACGCGCCTTGTTACCGATCCTGGTGGCGAGCTCGCTGCCGTTCTTCTTCCAGAAGGCGCACGGCTTGATGTGCGAGGCGAATTCGCCGTACAGCGGGTACCTGGCCTTGTCCCGGATCGCGTCCTTGCGGTACCGCTCGGGATCGCGCGGCCAAGCGCGGGTGTCGGCGCAGACGACGGCCCAGAAGCCGGCGTCGCCGTTGTCCTCCGGCACGGTCCGGCCGAAGGACGGCGGAAGGGGCTCGGGCGTCCTGACCTCCCGGTCGGCGGACGGGCGAGCCCCGGCGGCGGCCTTCTTCAACTCGGCGACCGCTTCGGCGGCGTCGCGCGCGCCGAAGAACGTGCCCCGAAGGCCGTGGCGGATGTCATCGCCGGTCAGCAGCGTGCCGTCGAGGTCGATCGGCTTGCGGTCGGCCTGAGCGACCAGGCCGTAGAAGGTCTTGCGGACCGCCTCGGGAGTCCGGCCCAGCTTGTAGGTGGCATGCCGCGCGGCGGTCCACTCGGTCCATCGGGTGAAGGCGGGCTCGGCGCCCTCCGCCCAGACCTGGATCATCCCGCGCCAGACCCGGGCCGGGTCGACGGCGCTGTCCAGCACGAAGCGGTCGGTGCGCTTGGGGAACATCTGCGTGTAGACGGCGCCGAGGTAGGTGCCGTAGGAGTATCCGAGGTAGGAGATCTTCTTCTCGCCGAGCACGGCGCGGATGACGTCCATATCCCGGGCGGTGTTGCGGGTGGTGATGTGGGGCAGCTTGTCGCCCTGCCTTTTGTCGCATTTCTCGGCGACGGCCCGTGCCCACTTCACGTCCTTGGTGAACGTCTCGGCCTTGTAAGGCCGTTCCCAGTTCCGCTCCTCGGACGTCAGGCCACAGCCGACGGGGGAACTCCGGCCGATGCCCCGCGGGTCGAAGCCGACGAGGTCGTACTTGTCCTTCACGGACTTCGGCAGCTCGTCGGCCATGTACTGCGGCATGTCGACGCCCGGCCCGCCCGGGCCACCCGGGTTGAGCAGAAGCACACCGCGCCGTTCCTTTTTGGTGCTCGTCTTCATCCTGGATATCGCGAGGTCGAGTTTCTTGGCGCCCGGTCTGCCGTAGTCGAGCGGCACTTTGATCGTGGCGCACTGAAGGGAGGCGGGCAGCTCCGTGCCGCAGCGGTGCCAGGCCGGTTTCTGCTGGAGGTAGGGGCGAAGGGGGTTCTCCGCGGCGGATGCCGTGGCGGGGGTCAGCGCGGGGACCAGCGTGGTGACGGCGCTGACCGCCAGGAAGAGGGGTATTCGACTGTTGCGCACGTGCGTTGGGTCCTTGGGTCGATGCGTACGGGACGCACCCACCCTGCCGCGCGCGGAATGCGGATTGATCCCTCCACGGGGCAGTGTTTCTCCCACCTTGGACGTACGGGGAGTTGGGGCGGATAGTGCTGGAGTCGGACAACCGCGACTGGCTCTGTGCCGTCTACCTCAAGTTGGCGTGCTGAAATGAAGTTGAGTCGTGCACGATTCCAAGTGATCCGCGTTTCAAGGAAGTTATTCGTCTCCTTGCGGTGCCAGATGTGATTCCACCGGCGTCTTCGACAAGAGGCCTGATCCAAGCGGGACGTTCCGGTCGGAAGTCGTGATCCTTTTCACGCGTCCTCTCTTATGTCGGACGGAACAGCCCGCCACCAGTGCCGCCCTGCTCGCCACTGCGGCTCCCAGCGCCACCGACGCCTCGACAGCCGGGGAACGGCTCGCGCCGTGACTGCCTCAGCCGCGACGCAGGCTCCTGAACTGCCTGCGGGGCAAAGCCAGTTCATCGACTAGGAGAATGGGACCGGAGGCACTGGCCGAGATCGAGAAGGGCATGAGCCGGTCCGGTGGCTTCGCGTCGTCTGGAAGTTCCTGCCGGGCTGAGTCAAGAGCAAGGCCGTCAACATGGATCGCCTTCGTCATCAAGTAAATCCGCTGAAGTTGTTCGACACCGCGCGAATCCTGGGGCGTCCATGGCCTACATCTTCATCTTCGGTTGCTTCCTCCTACTGGGCGTGGCCAGTTCGCTGGCCGCACGCACCGGATACCGGGGCAAGGTCTGTGACCGGTCCGACGGGTACGAGGTCCCTGCGGAGGTGAAGTCCGACCCGGGGCTGAGGAAACGGGCGAACGACCTGGTGGCCTTCTGGTGCACCGGGGCCGCGGCGCTCAGCTTCGCTCCGTTGGTGCCGATCGGCACGGTCGTCATGAGCGGCGGTGGCCGCACGGTCGACACCTGGGGACTTGTGGCCCTCGCCCTCTACGGCCTGGCCGTGGTAATCGTGGGTGCCTACCCCTTCGAGAAGATCAAGAGCCTGGGACGGTCCGCCGAACGGTGAACAGATCCGGTGCTGCTACGTCGTGCGGCCGGCCGGAGCGGACGCCCCGAGCACGGGGCCGGGGGCGGCCGGCGGACCTGACCCGTGGCGAAGACCGTGATGGTGCCCGTGTGCGCCGTCACGGTGCTCGTCCGTGCCCGTTCGCCGGCGGGGGCCGCCAGACGGTGGACCCCACGACGTCATGAGGGCGGAGCCGGTCTGTTCGCGGTTTACGCCCCACACCGGGGCCATCTCGCTCGGCACCGCTCCCGCCCCTCATGGGAACCGGTGCCGATGGCGGTCCGCCTGCCGGCGACACTCACCCTGGGACCTGCGGCGCCGCTGTTCAGCGGCACACATGGGCGGGTGAGTCCACGCTCTGACCGCGGCGGCGGACATCGACGGCCTGGCGGAGCCCGATCGGCGTCCGGCCCTGTTCACCTCCTTCGCCGCCCACCAAGAAGGGCAAGCCCAAGGCCTCTCAGGACAGGAAGAAGACGCACTCAAGAAGAAACACCTCTTCGGCTACGGCGCCCACCTCATCGTGACCCGAGACGCCGTACTCCTCGATGACGGCGCCCCCGACCTCGAAGTGCTCCCGGCTCTCGTCCTCGGCGTCACCCTCGACAAGCCCGGTCACCGCCCGGCGTACAACGGCCTGGAGGTCCTCGACCGACTCCGGGAGCGTGGATACAAACCCGTCTACGACTACCGCGCGGACCAGCTCGGCAAGCAGGCCGGCACACACGGCGCGATCCTCGCCGAGGGCGCTGGTACTGCCCGTCCATGCCAGAGCCCTGATCAGCGCCACCATCCCCCTGCACGCCGATCGCATCGACCGGAGGCGTAGGTCCGGCTGATCGCCGCTCGACGCGGCTACCGCATCATGCCGAAAGAGAACCCCCGACGCCGACGGCTGCCAGCGGATGATGTGTCCCGCCGAGCCGGGCAAGGCCCAGTGCCCCATCAAGCCGCACCCACCACCGCCCGAAGAAAGAGGCGAGGAGCTGGACCCCGACCGGCCACCTGGGTCCAAGGGCATAGATCAACCCGGACCAGCGCAGCAGCACAACGAAGACAGGCCCCACCCGTGAGATAGGTCACGCGTCGGGGCCTGCTGTGTGTCCTGACCGGTCTGTGGGATGCCCCACAGAGGCCAGGGAATGAGAAACGGGCCCCTGCGGTGACTTCCGTCACCTTCAGAGACCCGTTTCGTCGGTACCTCACGGTGCGCGAGGGGGGAGTTGAACCCCCACGCCCTTGCGGGCACTGGAACCTGAATCCAGCGCGTCTGCCTATTCCGCCACCCGCGCATTGGGTGTGTCGTGGGCTCCTGCCCCTTGGGGCCTGGCGCCTTCCGACACCCAGAACATTAGCACGCGGGGCGGGGTGGATTCACATCCCTTCTTCCGCAGGCAGACCCGCCTCCGAACCTTCGGTGCCCTGGCCACGTATCAACGCGTAACGCTTCACGTATCAACCTCGTACCGGTACCCCCTGTCTCCCCGGCAGGCGGTCGGGGTCCACAGCCGGGTGCGGGACACTGGTCGTCGGCCGCCTCTACGATCCTTGTCAGAAGTACGCGAGAGCGGTTGCGCGCCAGCCGTACCACCGGAGGAGTTCGAAGGGGAGCTCCACAGGGAACTTCGTCATGCGTCGACATCCGTCGGCCGTACTGACAGGGGGAACCAGCCGATCGAGCGGCGCGTGGATACGATCAGTAAGCAGTACCAGGCAAGCGGCCCGCAGAGCAGTACACAGGACGGCAGCGACGGAGGAGGTGCCCCATGGGAGTCCTGAAGAAGTTCGAGCAGCGTCTCGAAGGTCTGGTCAACGGCACCTTCGCCAAGGTGTTCAAGTCCGAGGTCCAGCCCGTGGAGATCGCCGGAGCGCTCCAGCGTGAGTGCGACAACAACGCCACCATCTGGAACCGCGACCGGACGGTCGTACCCAACGACTTCATCGTGGAGCTGAGCACACCCGACTTCGAGCGGCTCAGCCCCTACTCCGGCCAGCTCGGCGACGAGCTGGCCGGCATGGTGCGTGACTACGCCAAGCAGCAGCGCTACACCTTCATGGGCCCGATCAAGGTGCACCTGGAGAAGGCGGAGGACCTGGACACCGGCCTGTACCGGGTCCGCAGCCGTACGCTCGCCTCCTCCAGCAGCCAGCAGGCCCCGTCAGGCGCCGCCGCGCCCGCAGCCCCGCCCGCCGGACGCCCCGGCGGCTACGGCTACCCGCCGGCCGCCGCGCCCGCGGGCGCCCCGCCCATGCCGGCCGCGCCACCGCCCGGCGGACGCCCCGGCGGCTACGGCTACCCGCAGCCCGCGGACGCCCAGCGGCCCCCGGCCGCCCCGGCGGCCGGCGGACGCACCCGCCACTGGATCGAGATCAACGGCACGCGCCATCAGATCTCCCGCCCGACGCTGGTGCTGGGCCGCAGCACCGACGCCGACGTGCGGATCGACGACCCCGGCGTCTCCCGCCGGCACTGCGAGATCCGGACCGGAACGCCCTCGACGATCCAGGATCTCGGATCCACCAACGGCATCGTGGTGGACGGGCAGCACACCACCCGCGCTACGCTCCGCGACGGCTCGCGGATCGTCGTGGGCAGCACCACCATCATTTACCGGCAAGCCGAAGGGTGAAGCGGGGGCAATGTCAGAGCTGACCCTCACGGTCATGCGGCTGGGTTTCCTGGCCGTTCTGTGGCTGTTCGTGATCGTGGCCGTGCAGGTCATCCGGAGCGACCTGTTCGGTACGCGCGTCACCCAGCGCGGATCGCGACGGGAGGCCGGACGGCAGCAGCAGGCCGCCCGTCAGGCGCCGCCGCAGCAGCGCCAGCAGTCCGGCGGCGGCCGCCGCGGCCGTAACGCCCCCACCAAGCTGGTCGTGACCGAGGGCACCCTCACCGGCACCACGGTCGCGCTCCAGGGCCAGACCATCACCCTGGGCCGGGCGCACGACTCGACGATCGTGCTGGACGACGACTACGCCTCCAGCCGCCATGCCAGGATCTACCCGGACCGCGACGGCCAGTGGATCGTCGAGGACCTCGGCTCCACCAACGGCACGTACCTGGACCGGAACCGGCTGACGACTCCCACACCGATTGCGCTGGGCGCGCCGATCCGCATCGGCAAGACCGTCATCGAGCTGCGGAAGTAGTACGACAATGAGCGAGCGGAGCGAGCACGCAGTGGCGGGCCCCACCCCGGGCCCCGGCGCGCTCCCGACCGGAGGGTGGGCAGTGTGGCTCGACACGACCGGCTGTACCCGGAGCCGACAGGCGAGGTGCGCATGAGTCTGTCACTGCGCTTCGCGGCCGGATCGCACAAGGGGATGATCCGGGAGGGCAACGAGGACTCCGGATACGCCGGCCCGCGCCTGCTCGCCATCGCCGACGGCATGGGTGGCGCCGCGGCGGGCGAGGTCGCCTCCTCCGAGGCCATCTCCACGATCGTCGCGCTCGACGACGACGTCCCCGGCTCCGACATCCTCACCTCGCTCGCCACGGCCGTACAGCGCGCCAACGACCAGCTGCGCTCGATGGTCGAGGAGGACCCCCAGCTGGAGGGCATGGGGACCACCCTCACCGCCCTGCTGTGGACCGGCCAGCGCCTCGGCCTGGTCCACGTCGGCGACTCCCGCGCGTACCTCCTCCGCGACGGCGTCCTGACGCAGATCACGCAGGACCACACCTGGGTGCAGCGCCTGGTCGACGAGGGCCGTATCACCGAGGAAGAGGCCACCACCCACCCGCAGCGCTCCCTCCTCATGCGCGCGCTCGGCAGCGGCGACCACGTCGAACCGGACCTGTCCATCCGCGAGGTCCGCGCCGGCGACCGCTACCTGATCTGCTCCGACGGCCTGTCCGGCGTGGTGTCCCACCAGACCCTGGAGGACACCCTCGCCAGCTACCAGGGCCCCCAGGAGACCGTCCAGAACCTGATCCAGCTGGCGCTGCGCGGCGGCGGCCCGGACAACATCACCGTCATCGTCGCCGACGTCCTCGACCTCGACACCGGCGACACCCTCGCGGGGCAGTTGTCCGACACCCCCGTCGTCGTCGGCGCCGTCGCCGAGAACCAGCACCAGCTGCACGACAACGGCATCATGCAGACCCCCGCCGGCCGCGCCTCCGGGCTCGGCCGCCAAGGGCACGGCCAGGGCGGCGGAGGCGGCGAGTTCGGTCCGCCCGGCTCCGGCGACACCACCGGCTACATCCCGGCGGCCGGCCTGGGCTACGGCGACGACGACTTCGACAAGCCCCGCAAGAAGGGCCGCTGGCTGAAGAGATCCCTCTACGGCGCCCTCGCGCTGGCCGTCATCGGCGGCGGCCTGTACGGCGGCTGGCGCTGGACGCAGACGCAGTACTACGTCGGCGCCGAGGGCGAGCACGTCGCGCTGTACCGGGGCATCAGCCAGGACCTGGCGTGGGTGTCGTTGTCGAAGGTCGAGAAGGACCACCCCGAGATCGAACTCAAGTACCTGCCGCCCTACCAGCAGAAGCTGGTCAAGGCGACCATCGCCGAGGGCGGGCTGGAGAACGCCCGGGCGAAGGTCCAGGAACTGTCGGTGCAGGCCTCCGCGTGCAAGAAGGAAGCGCAGCGGCGCCAAGCCGAGAGCCAGAACAACTCCAAGACCGGCGAGGGCGAGGCCGGGGGCACCACGGGAACCACTCCCGCCTCCTTCACGTCCAAGGCCACACCGACACCGAACCCGTCCACCCCGTCGGGCTCGCCGTCGGCGCCTGAGAAGTCCCCGAACCCGTCCACGACCGCACCTACTCCCAGCCCCGGCCCCAGCCTCTCGGAGGAAGAGCAGAAGGTCGTCTCGCTGTGCGGTAAGCAGTAGGCAAGCCGTGAGAGGCCCTGTTACACGATGAGCGGTACGAACACATCGCATTCGCCGACGCACCACACGTCCACGATCGGCGCGATCGGTGCGCCGAGCCGGCGCAACACCGAGCTGGCGCTGCTGGCGTTCGCCGTGGTCATTCCGGTGTTCGCCTATGCCAACGTCGGGCTGGCCATCAACGACTCGGTGCCGCCGGGCCTGCTGAGCTACGGGCTCGGACTCGGCCTGCTCGCGGGCGTCGGCCATCTCGCCGTACGGAAGTTCGCGCCGTACGCGGACCCGCTGATGCTGCCGCTGGCGACGCTGCTGAACGGGCTCGGTCTGGTCGCCATCTGGCGGCTGGACCAGTCGAAGAAGCTCCAGGCGTCCGACCAGTTCGTCGAGGCGGCACCCCGCCAGTTGCTGTACTCCGCGATGGGCGTCGCCCTGCTGGTGGCCGTGCTGATCTTCCTCAAGGACCACCGCGTCCTGCAGCGCTACACCTACATCTCCATGGCCGGCGCGCTGTTCCTGCTGGTTCTGCCGCTCGTGCCCGGACTCGGCGCGAACATCTACGGTGCCAAGATCTGGATCAAGATCCCCGGTCTCGGCACGCTCCAGCCCGGCGAGTTCGCGAAGATCGCACTCGCTGTCTTCTTCGCCGGCTACCTCATGGTCAAGAGGGACGCCCTGGCTCTGGCCAGCCGCCGTTTCATGGGCCTGTACCTGCCGCGCGGCCGCGACCTCGGTCCGATCCTCGTCGTCTGGGTGATCTCGATCCTCATCCTGGTCTTCGAGACCGATCTCGGTACGTCGCTGCTGTTCTTCGGAATGTTCGTCATCATGCTGTACGTCGCCACCGAGCGGACCAGCTGGATCGTCTTCGGTCTGCTGATGTCCGCGGCCGGCGCCGTCGGCGTGGCGAGTTTCGAACCGCACATCAAGACGCGTGTGCAGGCCTGGCTCGACCCGATGCGCGAGTACATGCTCAGCCGACAGGGCCAGGTGGGCCACACCGAGCAGTCCATGCAGGCCCTGTGGGCCTTCGGCTCCGGCGGCACGCTCGGCACCGGCCTCGGGCAGGGCAACTCCGACCTCATCGGCTTCGCCGCCAACTCCGACTTCATCCTCGCCACCTTCGGCGAGGAACTGGGCCTGGCGGGCGTCATGGCGATCCTGCTGCTCTACGGCCTGATCGTCGAGCGGGGTGTACGCACCGCACTCGCGGCCCGCGACCCCTTCGGCAAGCTGCTGGCCGTCGGCCTGTCCGGCGCCTTCGCCCTCCAGGTCTTCGTCGTGGCCGGCGGTGTCATGGGCCTCATCCCGCTGACCGGTATGACGCTGCCGTTCGTGGCCTACGGCGGTTCCTCCGTGATCGCCAACTGGGCCCTGATCGGCATCCTGCTGCGCATCAGCGACACCGCACGCCGCCCGGCCCCGGCTCCGGCCGGCAATCCCGACGCCGAGATGACTCAGGTGGTCCGCCCGTGAACAAGCCCCTGCGCCGGATCGCGGTCTTCTGCGGTCTGCTCGTCCTGGCCCTGCTCATCCGCGACAACTGGATCCAGTACGTCCAGGCCGACGAGCTCAGGACCGACAAGAACAACCGCCGCGTCATCATCGAGCGCTACGCCTCCCCGCGCGGCGACATCATCGTCGGCGGACAGCCGATCACCGGCTCGACCGAGACGTCCGGCAGCGACTTCAAGTTCAAGCGGACCTACAAGGACGGCCCGATGTGGGCGCCGGTCACCGGCTACGCCTCGCAGGCCTTCGGCGCCACCCAGCTGGAGTCCATCGAGGACGGCATCCTCACCGGCAACGACGACCGGCTCTTCTTCCGCAACACCCTCGACATGCTCACCGGCAAGAAGCAGGAAGGCGGCAACGTCGTCACGACGCTGAACGCCGCCGCGCAGAAGGCCGCGTACAACGGTCTGAAGAAGCAGGGCGGCAAGGGCGCCGTCGTCGCCCTGGAACCGTCCACCGGCAAGATCCTGGCCCTGGCCTCCTACCCGTCGTACGACCCGTCGTCCTTCGCCGGGAACTCCACGACGACGGACACCGAGGCCTGGCAGAAGCTCCAGAAGAAGAACAACCCGGACGACCCGATGCTCAACCGGGCGCTGCGCGAGACCTACCCGCCCGGCTCCACCTTCAAGGTGGTCACCGCGGCCGCCGCCCTGGAGGACGGGCTCTACACGGACCCGAACCAGAAGACGAACACACCGCTGCCGTGGATCATGCCGGGCACCACGACGCCCCTGAAGAACGAGGGCAACATCCCCTGTAAGAACGCGACGCTCCGGGTCGCCCTGCAGTACTCCTGCAACACCGTCTTCGGCAAGATCGGCGCCGACCTCGGCAACGACAAGATGCTGGACATGGCCAAGAAGTTCGGCTTCACCGAGGAGCAGTTCACGCCGGTCCGCGCCAACGCCTCGGTGTTCTCCGACGACATGAACCCGTCGGAGACCGCGCTGTCGTCGATCGGCCAGTTCAACACCGCCGCGACCCCGCTGCAGATGGCCATGGTGGCCTCGGCCGTCGCCAACGACGGCAAGCTGATGAAGCCGTACATGGTCGACGAGCTCCAGGCCCGCAGCGTCGACACCCTCGAGAAGACCGACCCCGAGGAGCTCAGCCAGCCGCTGTCCTCGGAGAACGCCCAGAAGCTCCAGTCGATGATGGAGACGGTCGTCGAGAAGGGCACGGGCTCCAACGCCAAGATCCCGGGCGTCACGGTGGGCGGCAAGACCGGTACCGCCCAGCACGGTGTCGACAACAGCGAGAACCCCTACGCGTGGTTCATCTCGTACGCCAAGGGTGACGACGGCAGCTCGCCGGTCGCCGTGGCGGTCGTGATCGAGGATGACAACGCCGTCCGTGACGACATCTCCGGCGGCGGCCTCGCGGCGCCGATCGCGAGGAACGTGATGGAGGCGGTCATCCAGAGCAAGCAGTGACCCCGCTCACGTCTGCTTCACAACGGTGCACGTTGCGATACCGGTCCTGTATCGGCTGACGGGCTTGGCCAGGTCACACAAAGCGAGCCGGGTACGGTAGGCCCGGACGGCAGCCTCCGACCGTACAAGCTTCCGGTCGGGACCGACGGAGAGGGCTGGTAGGTAGCTATGGAAGAGCCGCGTCGCCTCGGCGGCCGGTACGAACTGGGCCAGGTGCTCGGGCGTGGTGGCATGGCGGAGGTCTACCTCGCGCATGACACCCGCCTCGGCCGCACCGTGGCGGTGAAGACGCTGCGCGCGGATCTCGCGCGTGACCCTTCCTTCCAGGCCCGGTTCCGCCGGGAGGCCCAGTCGGCCGCCTCGCTCAACCATCCCGCGATCGTCGCGGTCTACGACACGGGCGAGGACTACATCGACGGGGTCTCGATCCCGTACATCGTCATGGAGTACGTAGACGGCTCGACGCTCCGCGAACTGCTCCACTCCGGCCGCAAGCTGCTGCCGGAGCGGTCCATGGAGATGACCATCGGCATCCTCCAGGGCCTGGAGTACGCCCACCGCAGCGGCATCGTCCACCGCGACATCAAGCCCGCGAACGTCATGCTGACGCGCAACGGCCAGGTCAAGGTGATGGACTTCGGCATCGCCCGCGCCATGGGCGACTCCGGCATGACGATGACGCAGACCGCGGCGGTCATCGGCACGGCCCAGTACCTCTCGCCGGAGCAGGCGAAGGGCGAGCAGGTGGACGCCAGGTCGGACCTCTACTCGACCGGCTGTCTGCTCTACGAACTCCTGACGGTGAGGCCCCCCTTCGTCGGCGACTCCCCGGTCGCCGTGGCCTACCAGCACGTCCGGGAAGAGCCGCAGGCGCCGAGCGTCTTCGACCCCGAGATCACGCCCGAGATGGACGCGATCGTCCTGAAGGCGTTGGTCAAGGACCCGGACTACCGCTACCAGTCGGCCGACGAGATGCGCGCCGACATCGAGGCCTGCCTCGACGGCCAGCCGGTCGCGGCCACGGCCGCGATGGGCTCGGTGGGCTACGGCGGCTACCCCGACGACCAGCCGACGACGGCCCTGCGCGCGGACTCCGGCGCGGGCGCCACGTCGATGCTGCCCCCCATGAACCCGGACGACGGCCGCTACGGCTACGACGACCGCCCCGACCGGCGCCGCCAGCAGCAGCGCAAGTCCAACACCTCGACGATCCTGCTGGTGGTGGCGGGCATCCTCGTCCTGGTCGGGGCCATTTTGATCGGGCGGTGGGCGTTCAGCGGCAACGGAGGCGCGCGCGACGACACGCTCGCCGCACCCAACTTCGTCGGTGAGACCCAGCAGAATGCCAGGAAGCTGGCCACCAACGCCGACCTGGAACTGTCCTTCAGCAGCAAGCCCTGTGAGGACCAGGCCAAGGGCAACATCTGCTCGCAGGACCCGACAGCCGGAACGGACGTCAAGAAGGGCGACACCATCTCGCTGGTGGTGTCGACCGGGGCGCCGAAGGTCGCGGTGCCGAGCGTCGTCGGCGACAGCCTGGACGACGCCAAGGCGACCCTGAAGGCCGACAAGTACGAGTTCCAGGTCGAGACGAAGGCGAAGGAGTCCCCGGAGGACCCCGGCACCGTCCTCGATCAGAACCCGAAGCTGGGCGAGGAGGTGGAGAAGGGCTCCACCATCACCCTCACCATCGCCAAGGAAGCGGAGAAGTCCACCGTCCCCGACGTCCTCGGCCAGAGCTGTGACGCGGCCAAGCAGCAGATGCAGGCCAGCAACCTGGTCGGCGACTGCACCGAGGTCGAGACCGACGACGACAACCAGGTCGGCAAGGTCATCGCGACCACCCCGCAGGCCGGCACGTCGGTCGACAAGAACTCGTCGGTCAACATCCAGATCGGCAAGAAGAAGGAACAGCAGAAGACGCGCGTGCCCCAGGTCGTCGGCCAGAACGTCGGCCAGGCCAAGCAGATCCTTGCGGCGGCAGGCTTCACCAAGATCCAGTTCGCGGGCGGCAGCGACCAGAGCGACAACGCCGTCGTCGCCGGCCAGGACCCGCAGGGCAACACCGAGGTCGACGACCCGGCGAACACGACGATCACTCTCCAGACCGTCGGCTTCGGCAACAACAACGGCGGCAACAACAACGGCGGCGGCAACGGCGGCATCTTCGGCGGCATCACCGGCCGCGACGAGGACAACTGACCCCGCCCCCGTCGCCTCGCACCACGGAGCCCCCGGCTTGTGAAAGCCGGGGGCTCCGTGGTGCGAGGCGTCCTACGCGGTGCCACTCTCCGAGTTGCAGTACACCTCTCGGCCGGCATCGCCCTTCTTCAGGCACACCTTCACCGTGACCCGGGTTCCTTCAGGGAGGTTCTTGGCCGTCTCCCTGCACTTTCCGTTGCCCCCGAAAACCTGGAACGACACAGAGCCGCCCGGGTATGTCATTTCCACGCGCGGCCGAAGGCCGTCCGCCTCCATGTCGCAGCCCTCGAGCTTGTCCCCGTTGGGCGTCCAACAGGCCTGCCCACCCCTGAAGGCATCTGTTGTGTAGACGCAGAATGTATTCGCCGCACTCGCCGAAGGAGCGCTGAACATCACGGACGCCACTGCGGCGGCGGCTCCCGCCGCAAGAACCCGACGTATCACTGATTGCCTTCCACCTCTGCCGCAAGCCCTTACTTGCGGACGTTATGAGTAGATGCGTCCCGTCAGGCCTGATGGTCTGCAGACCCGACAACTCATCCACCCGTCGGACATGTTAGCGACGGGGCAACTGCGGGCGTCACAGCGGTCGGAGGTGGCGATGTGCCTTAATGCCGACACGGATCTCGGCCTCCTGTCGGCGAAGAACCGGGTCCGCGGTATTCAGGCCAATTCTTTCGGCGGTGTCCGGTCGCCGTCCACCTTCTCCACCCGCTCCAGCTCCCCCCACACGATGTAGCGGTACGTGCTCGTGTACACCGGCGTGCAGGTCGTCAGGGTGATGTAGTGCCCGGGCTTCTTCTTGCCGGACTCCTTCGGCACCGCCGAGAGGACCTTGACGTTGTACTTCGAGGTCTCGGGAAGGATGCCGTAGACCTTGTAGACGTACCACTTGTCCTTCGTCTCGAAGACGATCGGGTCACCCTTCTTGATCTTGTCGATGTTGTGGAACTTGGCGCCGTGACCGTCCCGGTGGGCGGCGAGGGAGAAGTTGCCGGTCTTGCCCGACATCGGCAGGGCCGACTTGACGGGATCGGTGTAGTACCCGGCGACACCGTCGTTGAGGATCTTGTTCGACGTGCCCTTCTCGACCAGGACCTCGCCGTTCTTCATCGCCGGCACATGCAGGAACCCGATGCCGTTCTTCGTGTCCAGCGCACCGGGCCCACCCCGGCCGTGCGCCCAGCCGTCACGGACCTGGTCCGCCTGCTTCCCCGCCGCACGGTCGGCGACCACGTTCGTCCACCACAGCGAGTAGGCGACGAACAGGCCCAGGACCAGTCCCGCGGTGATGAGGAGTTCCCCGAAGACGCTCACCGCCATGGCGATCGGGCCGGGACGGCGCCGGGCCGCGGACGGCCGGGACGCCGCCGCGCCGGTGTGCTCTTCGTGCTCCGTGTCGGTGGTCGCTGCCACTGGTCATCTGCCCTTAACTGACGAGCGCATCCGGCTTGCCCTTGCTGCGCGGCCGTTCCTCGACCATCTTGCCCCAGACGATCATCCGGTACTTGCTGGTGAACTCCGGCGTGCACGTGGTCAGCGTGATGTAGCGGCCGGGCTCCGTGAATCCCGACCCCGCGGGGACGGGATTCAGGACGCTCGTGTTGCTGGGCGAGGTGACCGGCAGGATCGACGCCATCTTGTAGACGTAGTACTCGTCCTGCGTCTCCACGACGATCGGATCGCCCGGAGTGAGCCTGTTGATGTAACGGAACGGTTCTCCGTGGGTGTTGCGGTGGCCCGCGAGCCCGAAGTTCCCGGTCTTGTCACTCGGCATTGCGGTCTTCAGCGCGCCCTCGGCGTAGTGGCCGACCATGCCCCGGTCGAGAACGCCTTTACTGCTCGTGCCCTCGGCGATCGGCACCACCACGTCCAGCTTCGGGATGTGCAGGATGGCGAATCCCTGCCCCGGCTCGAAGGCCCCCGGGTTGCGTTTGCCGCTCGCCCAGCCGTCCTGGAGGCTGCTGGCCTCCTGGCCGGCCTGCGCGTGCGCCCGGACGTTCGTCCACCACAGCTGGTAGGTCACGAACAGCAGCATCAGCACGCCGGTCGTGATGAACACCTCACCTACGGCCCGGCTGGCCACCACCGCCGGGCCCGGCTTGCGCGCCCGCGCCTGCCGTCGCGCCTCGACCCGCGACAGCGGCGCCCGCCGCCCCTCCCGAGCCGAGTCCTGGGCCGAACGGGTCTCCGAAGCGCCGCCATGGCGCCCGTGACGGCGCTTGGAGGCCTTTCTGCGGGCCGCACGGCCGCCATGGGCGGGTCCGTCGTGCCGCGTGGCGGAAGAGCCCGGAGAACCGGCTGTGGGGTCACCGGCCATGGTCGGCGGATCCGGTATCCGCAGCGCCACCGTCTCCTCGTCGACGGCAGGCCGGTACGGCTCGTCCGGGACGGGCTCGTACGACGCCGGGTACTGTTCCGGCTCGGACGCGTACGGCTCCGGTGTGAACGGCTCCGGCTGCGGCACGTACGGCTGCGGCTCCGGCTGTGCCATGTACAGCTGTGACTGCGGCTGCGGCTCCGGCCGCGGAGAAGCACCGTACGCCCCTCCACCCGACCACTCCTCGAACGCACCCGGCGCCCCGTACGACTGCTGCCCGTACGAGGTGTCGGACTCGCGCTCGGGGCGCAGCGCCGTCACGCCGTGGCCCTGCCCACCACCGGGGCGAGCCCGGCCGACCTCGCCACCGCACCCTGGTCCCCGCACTCCACCAGCCAGTTGGCCAGCATCCGGTGCCCGTGCTCGGTCAGCACCGACTCGGGATGGAACTGCACGCCCTCGACCGGAAGTTCCCGGTGCCTCAGGCCCATGACGATGCCGTCGTGGGTCCGGGCCGTGATCTCCAGCTCCGCCGGGACCGTCGCGGGCTCGGCTGCCAGCGAGTGGTAGCGCGTCGCCGTGAAGGGCGAGGGCAGGCCGGCGAAGACGCCCCGGCTCGTGTGCTCGACCAACGAGGTCTTGCCGTGCAGCAGCTCGGGCGCGCGGTCCACCACACCGCCGTACGCCACCTGCATCGACTGCATGCCGAGGCACACTCCGAAGACCGGGACGCCCGTGGCAGCGCAGTGCCGGACCATGTCGACGCAGACGCCCGCCTCCTCCGGCGTGCCCGGGCCCGGGGAGAGCAGGACCCCGTCGAAGCCGTCCTGGGCGTGCGCCGTCGACACCTCGTCGTTGCGCAGGACCTCACACTCGGCACCCAGCTGGTACAGGTACTGGACCAGGTTGAAGACGAAGCTGTCGTAGTTGTCGACGACGAGAATGCGCGCGCTCACTGGTTGTCCACCGTCACATCGTTGAAGGGCAGCAGCGGTTCCGCCCACGGGAAGACGTACTGGAAGAGGACGTAGACCACGGCCACGACCAGGGCGAGTGAGATCAGCGCCCTCACCCACGTGTTCCCCGGCAGATGCCGCCAGATCCAGCCGTACATGCCGTCCCTTCCGTCGTACCACGGCACCAGACCCACGCCGTACAGCCACCAGACTAACGGCGCAACGCCTCAGGTTTCCCGGCCTCCACAGGCTGGGTGGAGTCCAGGTGCGCCCAGACGATCAGCCGATGACTGTGTCCCCATTCCGGTTCGCACGTCGTCAGCGTCAGATAACGGCCCGGACGCGTGTACCCGGATGTACGTGGGACAGGGTCGATCACCTCGATGTCGGAGGGCACTGTTTTGTACGGGCCTTTGTCGATCCGATACGTGAACCAGGTCGTGCCGTCGGTCAGCACCACGGCGTCACCCCGCCTCAGCTGGGGGAAGTCCTTGAAGGGGTCGCCATAGGTGCGGCGGTGACCGGCGACCGCGAAGTTCCCCTTCTGGCCGAGCCGGGCGGTCTCCGCGTAGTGGCCCAGGCCCTTCTTCAGGGTGCCGGTCGCCGTGCCTTCGAGCACCGGCTTGTTCCACGTGAAACCAAGACGCGGGATATGCATGATCGCGAACGGCTTGCCCTTGGCGTAGGGCGCGGGCTTCGGAGGACTCGCGGTGCTCTCGGTGGAGGGGCCGGCCGCCGCGGGGGGCGCGCTCGACTGCGCCCACTGCTCCTGGAGCAGTTCGATCTGGTCGTCCATGACGTCGTCGGCCTTCACGCCGGTCCAGAACAGCACGTAGACGACGAACAGCACGATCACGCTGCCGACGGTGATACACAGTTCGCTGACGGTCCTGACGATCACACGCACCGGCGGCTCCCCCGGCGGTTCTCCTACTCCACGGGCTTCGCGTAGTGCAGATCCACTGTGCCCGAGTAACCGGGAAGAGTCACCGGCCCGTTCTCCTCGACTTTCCAGCCGAGCCCGTAGACGTTGACGTAGACCATGTAGTTCTGGATCGCCGGGGACGCCGCGAGCGCCTTCTGGAGCTTGCCCGGGTCACCGACCGCCGTGATCTTGTACGGCGGTGAGTAGACGCGGCCCTGGAGGATCAGGGTGTTGCCCACGCAGCGCACCGCACTGGTCGAGATCAGCCGCTGGTCCATGACCTTGATGCCCTTGGCCCCGCCCTGCCACAGCGCGTTCACCACGGCCTGGAGGTCCTGCTGGTGGATGACCAGGTAGTCGGGCTGCGGTTCGGGATAGCCGGGCAGCTTGGCGGTGGCGTCCGGCGGGGCGTCGTTGAGCGTGACCGTGAGCGACTCGCCCTTGAGCTTCTGCGTGCCCGCGCGCTTCTCCAGGGCGGCGAGCTTCTCGTCCTCCGCCTTGGTGCTGCCGTCGTCGCGCTCGGCGAGCGCCTCTATCTCCTTGCGCAGGGTCCCGTTGGTCTCGTCCAGCTCGCCGTTCTCCCTGCTGCGCTCCTCGATGAGATCGGACAGCTTCAGCAGCGAGGTGTCCGTGCGGATGTTGGTGCCCTTGGCGGTGTCGAAGCTGGTGAAGAAAATGAGTCCCGCGAGAGCGAAGACGGCCGCCGTGAGGATCCGCACGGGCCGGAAACGGCGCGCGCGCTCAGGGGTGGATCCCGTCCCGGGGGAGTCGGCAGAATTGCTCAACGTACCCTTATCTCCTTCGGCGCCACGGAAGCACTACGCTAACGGACGCCCGGGGGAGCACTCAGAGTCCCCTTACGCTGCCCCGAGACCGACTCAGTTCCCTGCGCGGCCACGCAGCGCATCGACAGGAGAGACCCTCGTGCCGAAGTCACGTATCCGCAAGAAGGCCGACTACACGCCGCCGCCTGCGAAGCAGACGACCGCCATCAAGCTGAACAGCCGTGCCTGGGTCGCGCCCGTCATGCTGGCCATGTTCCTCATCGGCCTGGCCTGGATCGTGGTCTTCTACGTCACCGACGGCTCGCTGCCCATCGACTCGCTGGGCAACTGGAACATCGTGGTGGGCTTCGGCTTCATCGCGGCCGGATTCGGTGTCTCGACCCAGTGGAAGTAGCGGTCACCGGACGGTGAACGCAGCTCTCCCCAGGGCTGTTCGCTGAGTTATCCACAGCCGTTTTCCACAGGTGGAAAAGAAAGACGATCTGTGGATAACTCGTCGAGTGTTGACGCCGGTATGACGGAAGTACCGGAACTCGAAAGCATGTTCGCCCCCTGTCTGACCTGCGGAAACATGGGTCAGTGGCAGGGGGCACATGCGTTCCCGCACACTGTGCACAAGATCCGCCACCCGCTGTGGACAACGCCCGCGATCAGCTGAGCTGGGCCGTCCTCAACAGGGTCAACAGGACGACCAGGCCGAGGACCAGCGCACACGTGCCGTACTGGATCAGAGCACGTCGCTCGCGCGGGGCGTGGACCAAGGCGTATCCGACGACGACACCGGCGACGAGGCCGCCGATGTGGGCCTGCCAGGAGATGTTGAAACCCGGGCTGAAGGTGAAGATCAGGTTGATCACCAGCAGCGCGATGATCGGACGCATGTCGTAGTTGTGCCGGCGCATCAGCACGGCCGTGGCGCCGAACAGGCCGAAGATCGCGCCGGAGGCGCCCAGCGTGGCCGTGTTCGGGGAGGTCAGCAGATAGGCCAGGGCGCTGCCCGCGAGACCCGAGATCAAGTAGAGCGCGAGGTAGCGGACGCGGCCGAGAGCCGCTTCGAGCGGGCCGCCGAGCCACCACAGGCTGAGCATGTTGAACGCGATGTGCCAGATCTCCTGGTGGGTGAACATCGAGGTCACCATGCGGTACCACTCGCCTCCCGCCACGCCCTGTGTCGGCGTGAAGGGCGCCGGCGGCCAGGCGCCGAGCAGGACGAGGTCGCTCAGGAGCGACTCGCGGACGGAGACGGCGATGAACACCGCCAGGTTGATACCGATGAGGATCTTGGTCAGCAAGCGAGGGTCGGTGGTGACGGCGCCGCCCGCGATCGTCCGGGGCATGGCGGCCGTGGGTGCGTGACCGGTGCCGGAGCCGCCGCGGACGCACTCGGGGCACTGGAAGCCGACGGAGGCGTTGACCATGCACTCGGGGCAGATCGGGCGCTCGCAGCGGGTGCAGCGGATGCCGGTCTCGCGGTCCGGGTGGCGGTAGCACATGGGGACGCTGTGGGCGTCCTGCGGGCTGCCCGCAGCCTGGTCGTCCATGAGATCCCCTAGGTCGTGATGAGAAAGCCCGCCCCGCTCATCTTTACGGACGAGCGGGGCGATTGGTTCCCTGTGGGGGCTTCCGCGCTCAGCGGGTCTCGATGACGACCGACTCGATGACCACGTCGTTGAGCGGGCGGTCGGTGCGCGGGTTCGTCTGGGTCGTGGCGATGGTGTCCACGACCTTCTGGCTGGCCGCGTCGGTGACCTCGCCGAAGATGGTGTGCTTGCGGTTCAGCCACGCCGTCGGGGAGACGGTGATGAAGAACTGCGAGCCGTTGGTGCCCGGGCCGGCGTTGGCCATCGCCAGCAGATAGGGCTTGTCGAAGCGCAGGTCCGGGTGGAACTCGTCCTCGAACTGGTAGCCGGGGCCGCCGGTGCCGTTGCCCAGCGGGTCACCGCCCTGGATCATGAAGCCACTGATCACCCGGTGGAAGACCGTGCCGTCGTAGAGCCTGTCCGTGGTCTTCTGTCCCGTCTCCGGGTGAGTCCACTCCCGCTCGCCCTGGGCGAGCTCGACGAAGTTCTTGACCGTCTTCGGGGCGTGGTTCGGCAGAAGCCGGACTTCGATGTCGCCGTGATTGGTCTTCAGGGTGGCGTAGAGCTGCTCAGCCACGATCTGCCTTCCGTTGTCTTTCCGTGACTCCCTGATCCTCGCATGGACGGGGCTCCGCGTCGCCCGACCTCCGTTCACCGGGGGTAAACGGGACCGATCGCTTGCAGAAAACCAGTCGAGTAGTCCCGGGGCGGGGGCGCGCGGCGGCGATCCGTGGCATTGTCGACGACAAGCTCCCGTTGCCCCCTATTCATCCGCTATTGCATGCGATCAGCTCCCGATCAGCACTCGGTCCGCTCTTGATCGGTTTTCGACCGGAGATGGCCCGGAGCCGGCGCCCGTGACCCGGATGCCCGCCCGCGCATGCCTGGCGGCGCACCGGGAGGCATGATCCGTAAAAGGGTGGAAAGTCGAAATACCGTACGCCACCGAGGAGGAGGAACCCGTGACCCGCATCGACAGCGTGCGCGCCGCGACTGGTTCGGCGAAGGACAGCGTGCTGCACGCCGCGGAAGTGGTGGCGCCCTACGCCGACACGGCCAAGGACAGGGCCGCACACTACGCACACGAGGCACGCGTACGGCTAGCGCCCAAGGTGACGCAGGCCGCCGGGCAGGCGCGCGTCCAGTACGGCGCCCATGTGCAGCCGTATCTGGAGCAGGCCCGCACGCATGTGCCGCCGAAGGTCGACCAAGCCGCCCACGAGGCCGCCGTCCGCACGCGCAAGGCTGCCCGGCAGGCGGCAGAGTACTCCAGGCCGAGGCTCGAGCAGGCAGTGGCCGCGGCCGTGCCCGTCACGAGTGAGGCCGCCGCCCGGAGTGTGGCCGCGATGGCCGCGCTGCGCGGTCAGGTCTCGTCGAAGGAGGTCCAGAAGCTGATCCGCAAGCAGGAGCGGCGGGCGAGGGCCGGCCGGGCCATGAAGACGCTGGTCATCCTGGGCGCCGTCGCGGGCGGTGCCTTCGCGGCCTGGAAGTGGTGGGACAAGCAGGCCAACCCGGACTGGCTGGTGGAGCCACCCGCCGCGACGGAGGTCCCCGAGTCGGGCCGTCTGACCTCTGTGGACGGCAGTGGTGAGTCCGTTCTGGACCCGGAGGTCGAGGCGAAGCAGGCCGAGGACGAGTCCGCCCGGCGCGACGACCGTTCCTGACGATCGCCGCTGATCCGAAAGCCCGGCTACGCCCCAACAGCACGGCGGTGCGGGACGCTTGAGGCCCAACCTGGAGCCTCAAGCGTCCCGCCTGCCGTGCTGTTTCACGTGAAACACGCGTCGGCGACACCTGTCAGGTGCCTTGCGTATCGCTCGGGTCAGATCCTCGCCCGTGGTGTGCCCAGTCGGCCCCGAGCCAGTCGAAGTCCAGATCGTCGGCGAGCGTACGGATTCGCAGGCCGACGGCCGACTCGACGCGCTCGGCGAGAACGGCCGCGGCGGGACCGCGCCTGGCGCGGCCAGGCGGGCGTCGCGTCGTCCCTGGGCCGGGGCCACCCCGCCACTCGCTCCACCGCGAGAAGCAACATGCCCTCCGAATCACGTTTCCGCAGTTCGGAGGGCATTCGAGAGTGGAGCCTAGGGGAGTCGAACCCCTGACATCTGCCATGCAAAGACAGCGCTCTACCAACTGAGCTAAGGCCCCGGAAGAGGAACGTCCACCGGAAGAAACCACGTCCCGGCGAGCGTCGAAGACCAGAGTACCGGGTCACCCCCGTGATTCCGCAAAAAGATTGGGGGTCCCCGTCGCCGACCACTCTCCGTAAGATGCTCGGCGTGGTTCGCTACCGCGAACCGCCGTACTTGGGGAAGCGATGGGGAGACGCAATGGACGCCGCACAGCAGGAAGCCACCGCAAGAGCGCGGGAACTGCAGCGGAACTGGTACGGGGAGCCGTTGGGTGCGCTCTTCCGTAGGCTCATCGACGATCTTGGTCTCAACCAGGCTCGTCTCGCGGGGGTTCTGGGATTGTCCGCGCCGATGCTGTCACAGCTGATGAGCGGTCAGCGGGCGAAGATCGGCAACCCCGCTGTGGTGCAGCGGGTGCAGCTGCTTCAAGACTTGGCGGGGCAGGTCGCGGACGGCAGCGTGAGCGCGGCTGAGGCCACTGAGCGCATGGAGGAGATCAAGAAGTCACAGGGGGGCTCGGTGCTCAGCAACGCCACACAGACGACGAGCAGTTCGGGGGCGCCCACGGTCAAGCGTGTCGTCCGGGAGATCCAGTCGCTGCTGCGCTCGGTCGCGGCGGCGGGCGACATCATCGACGCCGCGGAGACCCTCGCCCCGACCCACCCGGAACTGGCCGAGTTCCTCCGGGTGTACGGCGCCGGCCGCACCTCGGACGCGGTCGCGCACTACCAGTCCCACCAGAACTGATCCCGCCACCCGGCCGCCGAAGGGGGTTCGGCACCGGGCTTCGGGTGATGTGACGGGGGGTGCGTCACGGTACGGGCGGGCACGACGGGGCGTGTGCCGTACGGGGGACCGGTCGACGCGAGGGGGACGTGTATCTCATCGGTATCGCTCATCGGGGGAGCCGTTTCGCCCGTCGGGGAGTCGTAACGCTCGTCGAGGGGGAAGCAAGGGGGGAGACCACAGGGGGAGGAGCGACGTACAGCCATGGGTGAGGTCTTCGCCGGCCGGTACGAACTGGTCGACCCGATCGGACGCGGAGGGGTCGGTGCCGTCTGGCGCGCCTGGGACCACCGCCGCCGCCGCTATGTGGCCGCCAAGGTCCTGCTCCAGAGCGACGCGCACTCGCTGCTGCGCTTCGTCCGTGAACAGGCCCTGCGGATCGACCACCCCCATGTGCTCGCCCCCACCAGCTGGGCCGCCGACGACGACAAGGTTCTCTTCACCATGGACCTGGTCGCGGGCGGCTCACTGGCCCACCTCGTCGGGGACTACGGCCCTCTCCCGCCGGCCTTCGTCTGCACGCTGCTCGACCAGCTGCTGGCGGGGCTGGCCGCGGTGCACGCGGAGGACGTCGTCCATCGCGACGTCAAGCCCGCCAACATCCTGCTGGAAGCCACCGGCACGGGCCGGCCTCGGCTGCGGCTGTCCGACTTCGGCATCGCGATGCGGCTGGGCGAGCCTCGCCTGACAGAGACCAACCTCGTGGTGGGGACGCCCGGTTATCTGGCGCCCGAGCAGATGATGGGCGCGGAGCCCGACTTCCCCGCCGACCTGTTCGCCGTAGGCCTGGTCGCGCTGTATCTGCTGGAGGGTGCCAAGCCGGACAGCAAAGCGCTCATCCAGTACTTCGCCGAGCACGGAACTCCCGGCGCGCCCAAGGGCATTCCGGAGCCGCTGTGGCAGGTGGTGGCCATGTTGCTCCAGCCGGACCCGCAGGCCCGGTTCCGTACGGCCACAGGGGCGCGCAAGGCGCTCGCCGCCGCCACGGAGCTCCTCCCCGAGCCCGGCCCGGACGACGAACTGATCGAGATCTTCGATCAACTCGGCCCGCTTCCACCGGGGTTCGCTCCGGAGGGCCCGCTGGAGAGAGCGCGGGGGCTGGGGCCGAGGGAGGACGGGCCGCCCAGCCCGGTGGCGGGTGAGGAGAGGTCCGGTCCGGCGGCGGACGAGGAGCGGTCCCGGCAGAACACCGCCGACAACGGCGACGCCTGGTCCGCCCCGGGCGCAGCGGTCGTGCCGCCCGGCCCCCGCCAGGACACCGCCCCGCCGGCCACCCCGGCTCAGCAACCCTCCATGTCGGACACCGGCAGCTTCCACCTGCCGCCGCCCCAGGCCACCGTCACCAACTCCCCCACGCCGAGCCACGACGCACAGGCGCAGGTACAGGTACAGGCGCAGGCGCAAGCACAGGCCTCGCACCAGCAGGCCGCTTACTCCCCCTACGACCCCACATACCCCCTGTCCCCGTCCCGGCCGCTCCCACCGGCGTACCCGAGCCATGCGCATCACGCGGGCTATTCAGACCAGCCGTTGCCCCCGGCAACACAGCAGCCCACCCACACCTCCACCGCCCCCTACACCGCCCAGACCCCACGAGCCCCACGGCCCGGACAGACGTCCTCACGACATCGAGCACAACGCCCTCCCCGCCACCCCGGCCCCCCGGCCAAGGTGGCGGTCCCGCTGCTGCTCCTGGCTCTGGTCTGCTACGCCGTAGGGTTCTGGGCCCTGACCCGCATCTGAGCCCCCGCCGACGTCAGCCCGGGTGCCAGTCCCGGGTCCCCCTGCCTGGCTCCCCAAGCCGGGCTTTCCCCGGCCTGCCTACCCGGCGCTCCTCCGCCGAGCCACCACGGTCCACATCCCGAGCCCCACCAGCAGCGCGCTCCCGGTGCCGATCCCGCCCACGGCGACGACCCGCATCGCGGTGTCGTCACCCCCGGCCACGCCCTCCGCAGCCGCCTCCCGGTCCTCGTCGGAGACCTCGAAGACGCCCTTCGGCTGGGACTCCCCCACGTAGTCGGGCCCGCCCTGCGCCGCCCCGCTCACCCGGACCCGCAGTGTCATGCCGAACGGCCCGTCCCCGAAGCTGTCGGCGACGCTCTCCGAAAGGTGCGCGACGAGGTAGTAGGAGCCGGCGAAGCGCATCGCACCGACCTGGCCGATGACGGCGTGACGGTTGGCGTGGTCGACCGGCGGCAGGGGAGGCAGGCTCCCGGACTTCTGGTCGCCGTCGTAGCCGACGCCCACGTGGGCGACGGGGCCGCGCGCCGGGTTGTACAGGGCCAGGTCCAGCGCGTCGGTCGTGTAGCCGGTGCCGCCGGAGGCCGAGCTGCCGAGGTCGGCGGTGACCTGGAGCTGCTGGCCCCAGTCGACCGGCACCTCGTAGAAGAGCGTCTGGCCGGGGCGGATGTCGTCCCGCCAGACCCCCTGGTCCAGCGGGGTGGCCCCGGCGAATCCCGCCCCGCCCCGGCGGTCCTCCCACTCCCCCTGGAGCGGCTGGGGCGAGGCGGATTTCCACACCTCGGGTGCGCTGGTGGGCCCGGTCTTCGCCGTCCGGGGCTCCGCCGTGGCGAAGAGTTCCAGATCCCAGGCGTCGGGCGAGGAGCCCTCGCCCTTCGGGTCGACGCGCTCGACGGACACGTAGTAGGTCCCGGCCTCCCGGCACAGCGACTTGGTGGGCGAGATCTCGCGCCGGCCCCACGCCGCGATCGGGTGCGGGCTGCGGGCGGCACCGAAGTTCGCGGTGTCGCTGGAGCAGGGGGTGCCGTCGTCGTCCTGCACGGACACCCTGAGCCCGTCGATGACGGAGACAGTGCTGTCGGGGGAGGGGACGGCGGTGACGGAGACGTACGCGTTCGACGTGGCGTCGAGCTGGAGGCGGTAGCTGACCTTGCCGCTGCTCGGGAGGGAGCTCTTGTAGGCCGTGCCGGGCGTCAGCAGTACGGCGTCAGCGGTGCTCCTCGCCCCCTCGATGCTCCGGGCGTCTTCGGCGAAGCCGTAAGGGCCCGGCGCCTCCGCCGTACCGGACGCCCCTGCGGCGGCCAGGGCGGCCTGTCCGGGCACCACGGCGGCCGTCGTACCCAGCACCACCGCCACGACGCCCAGGCGCACGACCACCGACGGGCTACGACCGCGCCACGCGCCCGCACGCCCCCACGCCGTACGACACCGTCCCCTCACGCGCCACCCCTCACGTCACCGGACCGCGGAACCGCCGTGGAACCGCAAACCGTGGAACCGTGGCCCATCCTGCACCGCCGCCGCGTCCGCCGTCCCGCCGTCCCCATGAACACACAAAACCCCGACCGCGAGGCGGCCGGGGTGTGCTCGGTTTGGGATGTCGTGACTCACGAACCCGTGGGCACGGAGTCAGTCGCCTCCGTCCACAGATCCTGCTCGGCGCGATCCGCCTGGATCTGGCGGTACACGAGGAGCCCGCCGATGGCGGCCAGTGCGACCAGGAGAAGCTTCTTCACCGCGCGACCTCGTCTTTCCTTGACGTAGGGGACCTCTGCCGCCCGACTATACACACCGACCGATACCGATCGGTGACCTGAGTCGACCCTCAACTCCCTTCCCGGAAACCGGGATAGGAGCGAAGTACGCCGCTCCGACCGGAGAGTGGTCACACGCCGACGGATGGTTACTTCGACCGCTCTTCTCCTCCTTCCTCACCTTTTCGCCCCTGTTGCACCCATCCGGGTGGTGTTCATCTGAACATCGACGCGCCACGGGCGTCGGTCCACCACTTCTCGCCCCCCATACACATCATGAGGAAAGTACGCAAATCGCCCAACCCGAAAGTGAGGGGTTATGGCCCGGAACAAGGTCATGAAGCTGTGGACCACCATCGTCACCGCCTTCCTCGCGCTGTGCACGGCGCTCGGATTCGTCACCACGACCGCCGCCGCGGCGGTACCGCAGCCCGAGCAGAAGCGCAACAGCGCGCTCATCCCGCAGCAGCGGACGGCGCCGGCGGCGGCCCCCTGGTCCTTGTCCTACGCCAAGGCCCTGCCCCCCACGATGAAGCAGCGCATCCACGCCGAGGCCCACGGCAAGTCCCCCAGCTGCCGCCACCGCCCGCTCGCGGACACGACGGCGTCGCCCACCGCCGACGGCACCGACGACGACACCGACACCGACACCGACGGCGACCCAGCGGACCACCTCACTCCGCTACAGCGCTGACATCCCCGGCACGTCCCGGCGACCCGCGTACAGGCCCGGCAGCTCCGAGGAGCTGCCGGGCCTTTTTCAGCCGGCGATGCCAGCGGATTGCGCAGCTGCCGCCGGCTGATCCAGCAGTCCCCTGGGATCAGCCCTTGGAAAGTGTGACCTGTGACTCCTGCTGTCCGGTGTCGACAGCCACCGGGTAGTCCCGGTCGTCTGCCCGGGCCCGGCTGCGCGTCGTCGCGGTGCCGGGCTGGAACGAGGTGCCGGGTTCCTGGCTGGTGAGACTGACCGACCACGGCACGGGCGCGCCCGGCGTGCAGGCCACGGTCGTCTGGTAGGACGCCCCCGGCGTTCCCTTCTTCTGGATCTGGAAGACCTGGCCGGTGAGCGAGACGCTCGCGGGCTTGTTGCACGTCACGGTGCCACCGACGGTGATCTTCCCCTCCGGGACGTCCACCGTGCCCTCGGGGTCGGCGTTCATCCCCATCGCGAGCTCGACCGGAGGCTCCGGCATGACCGCGTGCACCGCACCGCGCAGAGGCACCGTCGATCCGTTGCAGTACTGCTCGAAGGTGGCATCGAGCTCGCGGATGTAGCCGTAGGGGCCGAAGGCGATGTGCTCGATGGTGAAGGAACCGGAGTTGGTGTTGCACCACTTCTCGGTCCCGTTGTCGGTCCCGCTGAACACCAGTTCCGGATCTTCCGGCTGGGCGTCGGGCCACTGCTTCGCCCCGCTGTACGTGGTGCCCTCGGTCAGCTTCTGACCATCGGGGGCAGCGACGATGAGTCGCCAGAGCGTGCCCTGGTCCGCGTCTATCGCGACGGTGAGGCCGTTCCCCTCGGTGCCGCCCTGGACGTCGAACAGCTGGACCGCTCCAGCCGTGTACTCGTACGACCGACCACCGGACATGGGCTCACCCGCGTCGCCACTGAAGCTCAGCGTTCCCGACGCCGCGCTGTGGGCCTGTGCAGTGCTCGCCAGCGGCGCGACCGCGAGCGCGACGGCCATCGCCGCGACAACCCCCACCGTCCGGGCCAGGACGCGTCTGGGCATGGTGCTTCTCGTCAAGGTTCCCCCCAAGGGAGCTTCTGGAAGGCCAGTCGGCCTCACACTGGAAGCGCTGGAGCGTCAGCGATCGTCACAGGGGCCTCATGGATGCGAAAAGACCCCCAGTCGAATCCCGACTGGGGGTCTTTTTCGCTGGTGGGGCTAACAGGATTTGAACCTGTGGCCTCATCCTTATCAGGTCGATCACGGGGCGCCAGCAATCTTGGGGGATCCGCTCCGTGCCTGGGCTTCTCGTCCGCTGG
>NZ_DF968244.1:0-7843 GCF_001270025.1 Streptomyces azureus
CCCCGGCTACGGCCAGCCCACACCGCCCCCGGGCTACGGCCAGCATCCGCCCTTCGGACAGCAGCCCGGGCAAGCGCCTTACGGAGCACCCCAAGGAGCGCCCCAAGGAGTGCCTCACGGGTCTCCCCAGGGAGCACCGCAGGGCCCCGGTGTCGCAGCCGCGCTCCAGCAGTTCAAGGAGACCCCCACCGGGCAGCGCTGGACGCAGCAGAACAAGAAGCTCGTCCGCGTCGACCTCGGCATCGGCGGGCAGCCCGTGCTGGCCAGGCAGGGCAGCATGGTGCTCTATCAGGGCAAGGTCGACTTCAGCTACAAGGGCGCCGGCTTCGCCGGCCGGATCGTGGGCAACGCGACCGGCCAGGAGATGCAACTGATGCGCTGTACCGGCCAGGGGCAGGTGTTCCTCGCCGAGAACTCCACGATGCTGCACCCCATCGAACTCCAGGGCGACGGCATCTGCGTCTCCGCCGAGAACGTCCTCGCCTTCGACGAAAGCCTCCAGTACGAGGTGCGCCGCATCGAGGGACACGGCATCCCCGGTGGCGCGCTGTTCACGATGCAGTTCACGGGCACCGGCACGATCGTCGTGAAGACCCACGGCACGCCCGTGGTCCTGCCGGTCACGCCCACCACGTTCGCCGACTGCAACGCCGTGGTCGCCTGGTCGGCCGCCGCCCAGGTCGTCGTCTCCAGCCAGGTGCGGATGCGCCGCAACGCCTACCCGGGTGACACCGGGGAGAGCGTCAACCTCCAGTTCCGGGGAGCGCCCGGGAACTTCATCGTCGTCCAGCCGTACGAGGTCTGAGGGAGCCCGTCATGACACAGCAGCTCGCGGGCCACGCCCCAGCACCCGTCACCGCCCGCATGGAGAACCACGGCAACCACATGCTGAAGGTCGCCATGCAGACCGGAAACGACCTCCTCGCGCGCGTGGGGTCGATGGTCGCCTACGAAGGGTTCGTCCAGTACGAGCCCAACCCGCCGGCCGTGCGCCAGATCGCGAAGGACTGGATGACCGGCGAGGGCGCGCCCCTGATGAAGTGCTCCGGCGACGGCCTGCTCTACCTCGCCGACTACGGGGCGAACGTCGTCGTCATCAACCTCAACGGCGACGGCATCTCCGTCAACGCCACCAACCTGCTCGCCTTCGACGCCCACCTCACGTGGGGCGTCGAGCGGGTCAAGGGCCTGGCGAAGTTCGCCGGACAGGGTCTGTGGAACACCAAGATCTCCGGGCAGGGCTGGGTCGCGCTGACCTCCCGGGGCAAGCCCATCGTCGTCGACTGCGGAGGCGGCGAGGACGAGACCTACGTCGACCCCGACGCCCTGGTCGCCTGGTCCCCGAACCTCAAGGTGAAGGGCAAGCGCAGCTTCCGGGCGCAGTCGCTGATCGGCCGCGGCAGCGGCGAGGCCTACCAGATGGCCTTCTCCGGTCAGGGCATCGTCGTCGTCCAGCCCAGCGAGGACAGCACCGACCGCCTCCGGGCCCGGGGCTGAGGGGGAGCCAGAAAGCCATGCAGAGCCCGATTTTCGCCTACAACGAGCAGCAGACCCAGGACCGCTGGAGTCTGCAGAACAAGCAGATGCTGCGCGTCGCCCTGGAGGGCCACGACGACATCCTGGCCCGCAAGGGCACCATGGTCGCCTACCAGGGCCTCGTCGAGTTCGACGCCGAGTACCAGAGCAACGACCAGGCACGCTCGCGTGCGCACACCGGTGAGGGACTCGACCTGATGCGCTGCCACGGGCAGGGCACGGTCTACCTCGCCAACCTCAAGCAGCACGTCCACGTCATGGAGGTGGAGCAGGACGGTCTCACCGTCGACAGCAGCTATGTGCTGGCGATGGACTCCTCCCTGCACCACGAGGTCATCGCCGTCGACAGCCTCTACGGCATCTCCGGTTCCGGGAAGTACCAGCTCAACATCACAGGCCGGGGCAGGGTCGCCCTGATGACCTCGGGCATGCCGCTGCTGATGCAGGTGACGCCCGACAAGTACGTCAACTGCGACGCCGACGCGATCGTCGCCTGGTCGACGAGCCTGCGCGTGCAGATGCAGGCCCAGACGCACTCCTCCGGGGTGTGGCGGCGCCGCGGCAGCACCGGCGAGGGCTGGGAGCTGAGCTTCATGGGCACCGGGTTCGCGCTCGTCCAGCCCAGCGAACTGCTGCCGCCGCAGAACGCCCAGATCGGCTCGGGCGTCGCCGCGCAGTACGGCATGGGCCAGCAGGGAGCGCGTGGGCAGAACCAGGGCAACGTCTGGAACTGACGGGCACGGACCCAGCAAGATGTAAGGGGTGACCGCCTGCGCGGTCGCCCCTTACACATGTCTCAGGCCGCGAGCCTCGCGCGCGTGGCCTCCAGCAGGCGTACGACCGACTCGTCGGCCACCTCCGCGACCTCGTCGTACCCGAACCAGCGCACGTCGAGCGACTCGTCGCTGACCGTGTGCGCGGCGCCCGGCGGCGCCAGGACCGCGTACTGGACGTCGAAATGCCAGTTGCACGGCGGCGGGATCGGGTGCCGGTCCAGGCGTACCGGGCCGCCCGGCAGCAGCGAGAGCCCCGAGACGCCGGACTCCTCCGTCGCCTCACGCAGGGCCGCGGCCGCCAGGGAGCTGTCGCCCGGCTCGCAGTGGCCGCCCATCTGGAGCCACATCCGCAGCTTCCTGTGCAGGGTCAGCAGGACCCGGCCGGCCTCGGGGTCGATCACTAGGGCGCTCGCCGTGATGTGACCCGCCGGGCAGGCCTTCCACAGGCCGTCCGGGTGCTCCGCCAGATGGTCGAGGTAGGCCTGGCGCAGGTCCGTCTGGTCCTCGTACTCCTTGAGCACGAGGACCGCGTCGTCGTACAGGCTCACCCGGCGTCGTCGCCCTTTCCGTCGCCCTCGTCCTTGTCCTTCTTCCTGAGGTCGGGCTTGTCCGCCGCCTCGCCGAGCATCTTGTCCAGCTCGGAGAAGTCGATCTGCTCGCGGTGCACAAAGCCGTCCGGGTCGTCCAGGTCGGTGGCCGTCGGCAGCATGTCCGGGTGGTGCCACAGGGCGTCCCGGCCGTCGACACCGCGCGCGTCGGTGAGCGAGGCCCACAGGCGGGAGGCGTCACGCAGGCGGCGCGGCCGCAGCTCCAGACCGATCAGCGTGGCGAACGTCTGCTCGGCCGGGCCGCCCGAGGCGCGGCGGCGGCGCAGCGTCTCGCGCAGGGCGTCGGCGGACGACAGACGGGGCTTCGCGGCCGCGTGGACCACCGCGTCGACCCAGCCTTCCACGAGCGCCAGCGCCGTCTCCAGACGTGCCAGGGCGGCCTTCTGCTCGGGCGTGTCCTCGGGCTGGAACATGCCCTGCTGGAGGGCCTCCTGGAGCTGCTCGGGGTTCTGCGGGTCGAACTGGCCGACCACGTCCTCCAGCTTGGCCGTGTCGACCTTGATCCCGCGGGCGTAGCCGTCGACCGCGCCGAACAGATGCGAGCGCAGCCACGGCACGTGCGCGAAGAGCCGCTGGTGGGCGGCCTCGCGCAGGGCGAGATACAGCCGTACCTCCTCCTGCGGGACGCTCAGGTCCTTGCCGAACGTCTCGATGTTCACCGGCAGCAGCGCGGCCTTGCCGGCCGGGCCCAGCGGCAGGCCGATGTCGGACGAGCCGACGACCTCGCCGGCGAGCACGCCGACGGCCTGCCCGATCTGCGTACCGAACATGGCGCCGCCCATCGAGCGCATCATGCCGATCAGCGGGCCGGCCATGGCCTGCATCTCCTCCGGCAGGACGTCGCCCATGGCGGTGCCGACGCGCTCGGCGACCGGGTCGACGAGCTCCTTCCAGGCGGGCAGGGTCGCCTCGACCCACTCGGCGCGGCTCCATGCCACGGCCGAGCCGGCGCCGGACGGCAAGGACGTGGCGTCGTCCAGCCACAGGTCAGCGAGGCGGACGGCCTCCTCGACGGCCCTGCGCTCGGCGGGGCCGACGCTGGTGTCCTTGGTGCCGTCAGGGCTGCCCTGGGACACCGTCTGGCGGGCGATCTGCTTGGCCATGTCCCAGTTCACCGGGCCGCCCTCGTAGGAGAGCATCTGGCCCAGCTGCTGGAACGCGGCGCCCAGGTCGTTGGGGTTCAGGGAGCCGAACATGGCTGCGAACGGGTTGTCCGCACCGGGGCCGCCGGGGCCGCCGCCAAATCCTCCGGCTCCGGGCAGGCCGCCGAAACCGAACGGATTGGCCGGTCCCTGACCACCACCGCTCTCCTGGTCCTTCTTCTTGCCCTCGTCGCCGTCGTCCGGCTCCTCCGGCGGAAGGCCGAATCCGAATGGGGTGTCACTCACGGGATTCCTCGGCTGGTAGGGCCGCCGGTTCTTTCCGGCGGCACGGCTGCCCGACAACACCACCCAGCGTAGACACCTGGGGCGGATCGGGCCTCGGTGCTTCGCCGACTGACAGCCTGCGGCAGGATGGATGCCACCTGGTACGCACGCGTCGCTCGCGCTCGTACTGAAGACAACCGCTGGAGACGCCCGGTGAGTTCCCCAGATCCGCAGGTTCGCGCAGCGCGAAACCAGTCAACCAGTTCCGCGAGTCCCGCGGCACGCGGACCCGTCGTCGCGGTCACCGGTGCCGCGTACGGCGTCGGCGCCCTGCTCACCGAGCGGCTCGCCGCGTCGGACGAGGTCAAGCAGGTCGTGGCCATCGACGAGCGCCGCGGTGACTGCGCCGCGGCGCAGTGGCACATCCTGGACGTACGGGATCCGGCCATCGCGGACAAGCTGCGGGGCGCCGACGTGGTGGTGCACCTGGCGCTGGACCTCGACCTGGAGACCGACGCCGCCGCCCGAACGGCTTACAACGTACGGGGGACACAGACCGTCCTGACGGCGGCCGCGGCGGCCGGGGTGCACCGGGTCGTGCTGTGCACCTCGGCGATGGTCTACGGGGCGCTGCCGGACAACGAGCTGCCGCTCTCCGAGGACGCGGAGCTGCGGGCCACGGCGGAGGCGACGGGCGTCGGCGACCTGCTGGAGATCGAGCGGCTGGCGCGGCGGGCGCCGCGGGCACACCCGGGGCTCAACGTCACCGTGGTGCGGCCGGCGATCCTGGTGGGAGGCACGGACACCGCGCTGACCAGGTACTTCGAGTCTCCTCGGCTGCTCGTCGTCGCCGGGTCGCGGCCCGCGTGGCAGTTCTGTCACGTCGAGGACCTGTGCAGTGCGCTGGAGTACGCCGTCCTGGAGAAGGTCGACGGGGAACTGACCGTCGGGTGCGACGGGTGGCTGGAGCAGGAGGAGGTCGAGGAGCTCAGCGGCATCCGGCGGATGGAGCTGCCGTCGGCGGTCGCACTGGGTGCGGCGGCGCGACTGCACCGCATCGGGCTCACGCCGTCTCCGGCCGGGGACCTGGCGTACACGATGTACCCCTGGGTGGTCAGCGGCAGCCGGCTGCACGACGCCGGGTGGCGGCCGCAGTACACCAACGAGGAGGTGCTGGCGGAGCTCCTGGAGGAGGTCTCCGGCCGGCACACGGTGGCCGGTCGGCGGCTGGGCCGCAAGGACGCGACGGCAGCGGGCGCCGCGGGAGCGACGGTGGCGCTGCTGGGTGCGGCCGCGGTGGTGCGACGGGCCCGTAAGGCCCGGCGGCGCATCTGACGCGCCCGGCCTCTCCGGTCCCGTCGTAGGACAGTCCAACGTCCACGCGCGCGTGCCGGTCGATAGCTCTATTCCGCGCTGTCGGTCGCGTGCGGCACGATGGTGGCATGGCAACCACGAGCGATCACCCGGGTGAGCAGGCCGCGCAGGATCCGATCAGGCTGATCGGGATCCGGGACACGGCCCTTTCCGTGGACGAGGTGTTCCGGGCCGTGGGGGACGACGCGGCCGGCGGCACGGCGCTCTTCGTGGGCACCGTGCGGAACCACGACGGGGGTGCCGACGTGGCGGAGCTGGGGTATTCCTGCCACCCCAGTGCCGAGGCCGAGATGAGGCGGATCGCCGAGAAGGTCGTCGCCGAGTTCCCGGTGCGGGCGCTGGCGGCCGTGCACCGGGTGGGGGATCTCCGGGTCGGTGACCTCGCCGTGGTCGTCGCCGTCTCGTGTCCGCACCGGGGGGAGGCCTTCGAGGCCTGCCGGAAGCTGATCGACGACCTCAAGCACGAAGTGCCCATCTGGAAGCACCAGAAGTTCTCCGACGGCACCGAAGAATGGGTCGGCGCCTGCTGAATCCGGTACGCAGTCTTCCGGTTGCGTAACCGGCCCCCCGGCGTGAGCGTTGTCACTGCGGATGGTTAATCTGCTGATCAGTCAGTTGCGGACGCTCAAGGGGTTGGAGGTCGGCATGGCGGCGCTCGCCTGGTTGCTGATTCCGCTTGTGGCTGCGATCGGCGCGGGCCTCTGGGGCAGTTGGGCCAACCGGAATCGCAAGGTCCGTGGCGACGGCCCGGAGCTCATCGGTTACGCCCGCTTCCGCGAGGCCATGGAGAGGCCCCGGCCGGGTAGCTGACGGCCAGGGAAACGGCAGGTCACAGGCGTCTGAGCCCACAGGGCCGCCCCGGACGGGCGGCCCTGACGGTGCGCTGACAGGACCGTCCCGTACTGTCGAGTCATGCCACGCCGCACTGCGACGATGCTCGCCTCCACCCTGATGCTGATCGCGCTCTTGTGCGCGGGAGTGTTCATCCCCGTGCCGTATTCGGAGATGTCCCCGGGGCCGACGGTGAACACGCTGGGCGATCACGGCGGCGAGCCGGTGCTCCAGATTTCGGGGCGGAAGACGTATGCGACCAGTGGCCATCTGAACATGACGACGGTCCGGGTCACCAGCGCCGACTACCGGATGAACCTGGTCGAGGCCGTCTATGGCTGGCTTGCGCATGACAACAAGGTGGTGCAGCACGAGACGCTCTACCCGGACGGCAAGACCGAGGAGCAGTCCACGCAGGAGAACGCCGAGGAGTTCAGCCAGTCCCAGGAGAGCGCCAAGGTCGCCGCGCTGAAAGAACTCGACGTTCCGGTGAAGTCATGGGTCATCGTCTCGACGGTCGTCAAGGGGTCCCCGGCCCAGGGCAAGCTGCACGCCGGGGACGTGATCAAGGCCGTCGACGGTACGGCGGTGAAGGAGCCGGCCGACGTCGCGAAGCTCGTCACGAAGCACAAGCCGGGCCAGGACGTCCGCTTCACGATCGTGCCCGCCAAGGAGCAGGCCGCCGCGGAGAAGGAGAAGCGGACGCCGACGAAGACCGACGACATCACCATCACCACGGCGACCTCCGACGACGCCGGCGAGAAGCGGGCCATCGTGGGGATCTCCGCGGGGACCGACCACACGTTCCCGTTCACCATCGACATCAAGCTGGCCGATGTCGGCGGGCCGAGCGCCGGTCTGATGTTCGCGCTCGGCATCTACGACAAGCTCACGCCGGGCAGCCTGACCGGGGGCAAGTTCGTGGCCGGTACGGGGACGATCGACGACGAGGGCAAGGTCGGCCCGATCGGCGGCATCGAGATGAAGACCGTGGGTGCGCGGGCCAAGGGCGCGCAGTACTTCCTGACGCCCGCGGACAACTGCGAGGCCGCCGCCAAGGACACCCCCGAGGGCCTCACCCTCATCAAGGTGAACACCATCGAGGACGCCCTGGGCGCTCTCAAGGACCTCCGCAGCGGCGACACCGCCGATCTGCCGAAGTGCGGCAAGTAGTCCGCCGGGCCGGGCGACCGGCCCGGGGCGCGCAGCCGCCCGGCTAGGGCCTGTCCGGCAAATCCCCGCCTGCTCCGCGACGCCCGGCGAGCACGCTCGCCCGACAGGCCCTAGTGCCAACGCCGTTCAGTTAGGGCGGGGCTGGGGGTGTCAAGGGCCGCTCGTGAGCATGGCGATG
>NZ_DF968245.1:0-34505 GCF_001270025.1 Streptomyces azureus
CGGTCGGCCGGAAGGGGTGTGGGTCAGCGGGACGGGGTGCCGAACCAGCGTTCCAGGGCGGGGGTGAGGCCGGCGGCCGCCGAGGTGCCGGCCCAGGCCACGTAGCCGTCGGGGCGGACCAGGACGGCCGTCGCTCCGGCCAGCGCCTCCGCGCCGGCGGCGTCCGCGGCGGTCACGGTCGCCACGTCCACCCGGCCCTGCCAGCCGGCCGCCGCATCCCGTACCGCGGCGTCGTCGGCCAGGTCCAGCAGCACCCCGCGCCCGGCGTGCAGCAGTTCGGCGATCCGGGTCTCGCCGCCCTCGCCCGCCAGCGTCCGCGGCGGCATCCTGCGGCCCACGAGCGGATGGCCGTCGGCCTCTTCCGCCCCGAGGTCGTAGCGGATGTCGAGGTGGCTGACGATGCCCGCGAGGTGCTTCTTGACGTCGTCGTACTGCACCAGTTCGGCGAACAGCTCGCGCAGCGGGTCCGCCTGCTCGCCGCCGAGGAAGATGGTGCCCTGGGCGCGGGTGTTCATCAGCAGCCGCCGGCCCACCGGGTGCCGTTCGGCGTGGTAGCTGTCGAGCAGCGCGTCGGGTGCCGCCCCGCGGGTGACCAGGGCCAGCTTCCAGCCGAGGTTGACCGCGTCCTGCACACCGGTGCTCAGCCCCTGCCCGCCGGCCGGGAGGTGGATGTGGGCGGCGTCGCCGGCCAGGAAGACCCGGCCGCGCCGGTACTCGGAGGTCTGGCGGGTGGCGTCGGTGAAGGAGCTGACCCACTTCGCGCCGCCGTGGTGGATGTCCTCCCCGGTGATGTGCTCCCAGGCGTCGGCGACCTCCTCGAACGGGACGGTCGTGTCACGGTCGCTGGCCGGGGTGCCGTGCGGGCAGGCGATGAGCCGGTTCACGCCGTCACCCAGCGGACCGACCATGACCATGCCCCTGGGCAGCCGCTCACCGAGGTAGCGCGGGCGCAGTTCGCAGCCGACGACGTCGGCGACGTACATCTTGCGGCTGGCCGGGATGCCGGGGAAGTCGAAGCCGGCCGCCTTGCGGATACGGCTGCGCGAGCCGTCGCAGCCCACCAGGTACGAGGCGCGCAGCCGCTGCGGGCCCTCGGGGGTGTCCAGGGCGATCTCGACGGCGTCGCCGTCCAGGAAGCCGTCGGCCAGCTCGGTGAACTCCCAGCCCCGCCGGATGTCCGCGCCGAGTCCGGTGGCCCACTTCTCCAGGACCTCCTCGGTCTTCCACTGCAGCACGCCGCGGGCGCCGAAGTGGGAGTCCGGGAGTACGGAGTAGTCGAACTGCACGCCTCCGAAGTGCCCGACCGGCATGGTCTCCAGGCCGCCCCACAGGGGCAGCAGTCCACGCTGGTCGAACGACTCCATCGTGCGGGCGGTGAAGCCCAGGCCACGCGACTGCATGGTGGGCTCGGTCAGCTTCTCGACCACGACGACGCGTGCTCCGCCGAGGGCAAGTTCCCCGGCGAGCATCAGGCCGGTCGGCCCCGCGCCCACGACGACGACATCGGTGTCCACCGCTGTCCCTTCCATGGTGTTCCCTTTCTTCAGAATCGTCCTTGGCGCTTGCGGTGGGGGGAGGGGCCGGTGCGGCCTACCGGCTTGCGGGCGGGCCGAACCAGCGGCTCAGGGCTGCCCGCAGCCCCTCCTCGCGCAAGCCCCCGCCCGCCCAGGCGACATGGCCGTCCGGGCGCAGCAGCACACGGTCGGCACCGTGCAGGGGCCCGGGGTCCTCCGGGAGGACCGCCACCGCGCTCACCCGGTCCGTCCAGCCGTCGGGTGACTCGGCCGAGTCACCGCCGCGCAGGTCCAGCAGGACGCCTCTGCCGGTGCGCAGCAGCTGGGCGGGGTGCAGCCGGCGCGGGCCGGTGCGCAGCACGGTGTGCGGCATCCGGGCGCCGAGCAGCGGGTGCGCGGGGCCGCCGACGTCGTAGCGCACGTCCAGGCCGCTGATCATGCCCGCGAGGTGGGCCCGTACGTCCTCCTGGGCGATCAGCTCGCCGAGCACCGTGCGCAGGGGCTCCACGGCGCGGTCGCCGAGCAGCATCTGGGCCTGGGCCCGGATGTTGGCCAGCACCCGCCGGCCGACCGCGTGCCGCTCGGTGTGGTAGGTGTCCAGCAGTTCGTCGCCGGCCTTGCCGCTCAGGTGCAGGGCCAGCTTCCAGCCGAGGTTGAAGGCGTCCTGGATGCCGAGGTTGAGGGCCTGCCCGCCGATCGGCATCTGCTGGTGGGCGGCGTCGCCCGCGAACAGGATCCGGCCGTGCCGGTAGTGGGTGAGCTGGCGGGAGGCGTCGCCGAAGGCGTTGACCCACAGCGGTGTCCCGCCGCTGATGTCCTCACCGGTGACCCGCTTCCAGACGGTGACGATCTCTTCGAACGAGGCGTCGGCGGTGCGCTTGCGTGCGGTCGAGCCGAACTCGTGCACCATCACCCGGGTCACGCCGTCGGGGCGGCGCGCGGCGATGGCCAGGCCCTGTTCCAGGCGCTCGAAGCGCCGGTTGGGCACCTCGATGCCGTCGACGTCGGCGCGCAGCAGTTCACGGCCGGCGTCCTGGCCGGGGAAGCCGGCGCCGAGCAGGCGGCGCACGGTGCTGTTCTCGCCGTCGCAGGCCACCAGGTAGCGGCAGCGCAGGCGCAGCACGCCGTCCCGGCCGACGGCCTCGGCCTCGACCCACTCCCCCACTTCGCCGACGGCGACGAGTTCGTGCCGGCACTTCAGCTCGGCGCCCAGCGACAGCGCCCATTCCTCCAGGACCGCCTCGGTCTTGGTCTGCTGCACCTTCCACTGCCCCGGGTGGGTGCTGGGCAGGGTGAGGTCGAGGGGGACGCCCCCGAAGTGGCCGCGGGGCTCGTCGGGCGGGGTTGCGAAGTCGGGCAGCAGCCCCCGGCTGTCGAGGATCTCCATGGTGCGCGCGTGCAGGGTGGAGGCCCGTGACTCGTGGTTGGGGGCGTGCCGTTTCTCCAGGAGGACCACGTCGACGCCGGCGCGGGCCAGTTCACCGGCGAGCATCAGCCCGACGGGACCGGCCCCGACGACGACCGCGTCGGCCGTAAGGCGGTCCGCTGCCACGGTCAGGCCTTCTTCTGCTCGGCGTAGGCCTTGGCGTGGGAGAGCGTGGCGCTGCTGTTGGTGGACAGCGCCGTGTGCACGTACGCGCGGGCGTCGGCGACGGTGGCGTCGGCGCCGAGGATGCGGGCGATGTTGTCGGTGTTGATGGTGACCGTGTGCTGGGAGGAGGCGCTGGTGCCGTCCTCGGTCTCGACGAACGTCCACTCACCGGTGTGCAGGGTCATCAGCGCGGGCAGCGTGACCTGCTTGTAGGCGATCTTGTGGTGCGGGAAGACGACGCGGTACGACTTGGTGGTGTGCACCGAGCCGTCCTTGGCGCGGGTGTCCATCTCCAGCTCCTGCAGGCCCGGCGTGTCCTCGGTGAGGCGTACGACGGCCACGTGCGGCAGCCGCTCGGCCCACTGGTCGGCCTCGTTGATGAAGTCGAAGACGTCCTTGGCGCTGCCGTCGATCTGCACGGTGTCGGTGAAGGAGAAGGTCAGCTCCTCGGTGTCGGCGGCGTGCACGCGCTCGACGTTCTCCTTGAGCGCCGCCAGCTCGGAGGTGCTGTTCTTGTCCACGGCCCGCTCGATCCACAGCAGGTCGTGCGGGTCGTCGCCGATGGCGCTGTAGTCGTGCAGCAGCCGCACCCGGGAGGCGGCCTCGCCGAGCGGCTCGATGATCCAGGTGCCGCCCATGTGCTTGACGGGTGGCGCCGGGATCTCCTGGCGGAAGGTGATGGTCAGCCCGCCGGCGTCCAGGGTCCGGCGCGATGTCCAGTTCTTGGGCTGGCCGTTGGCGGTGGCCCAGATCCGGATGCGCTCCTCGTCGCCCTGCTCCTCGAGCCGGTCGACGTGGATGGTGGGCGGGAAGATCCGCGGCCAGTTGGTCACGTCCGCGAGCAGCTCGTAGACCGCGGCGGCCGGGGCGTCGATGGTGATCTCGTGCTCGACCTCACGCGTCGTCATGAGGTTCTCCTCGGATGGTGTCGGTGGGGCAGAGGTCAGAAGTTGCCCAGACCGCCGCAGACGTTGAGCGCCTGCGAGGTGATGGAGGCGGCGGTGTCGGAGGCCAGGTAGCCGACGAGGCCCGCGACCTCCTCGGGCGTGGAGTAGCGGCCGAGCGGGATCTTGGCCTGGAATTTCTCGAGGATGGCGTCCTCGGAGGTGTCGTAGGCGTTCGCGTAGCCCTGGCGCACGCGCTGGGCCATCGGGGTCTCGACATAGCCGGGGCAGACCGCGTTGACGGTGATGCCGGTGGGGGCCAGCTCGTTGCCGAGGGCCTTGGTGAAGCCGACGACGCCGTGCTTGGAGGCCGAGTAGGGCGCGCCGAGGACGACGCCCTGCTTGCCGGCCGTGGAGGCGATGTTGATGATGCGGCCGCGGTCCTTGTGCCGCATGCCGCCGGTGTTGAGGACCGCTCGGGTCACCCGGAAGACGCTGGTGAGGTTGGTCTCCACCACGTCCTCCCACAGCTCGTCGGTGAGGTCGGCGGTCACGCCGCCGCCGGACCGGCCCGCGTTGTTGACCAGCACGTCGATGGTGCCGAAGCGGTCGACGGCGGCCTGCACGAAGGCGTCGACGGAGGCGGTGTCACGCACGTCGACGACCGTGCCGTCCACCTCCAGGCCCTCGGCCTGGAGATCCTTGACGGTGGCGGCGACGTTGTCGGCGTTGCGCGCGCCGATGAAGACGCGGTGGCCGGCGGAGGCCAGCAGGCGGGCCGACGCCAGGCCGATGCCGCTGGTGGCACCGGTGACGAGGGCGACCCTTGCGGTGCTGTTGTCGGTCATGTCGGGGTTCCCCTTCAGGCGGCCTGGGCCGGCGCGAGCTGCGCGTTGACGACGTCGATGAAGGAGCGCGGCGTGTTGGCTTCGCTGACGGCCTCCTCGTCCAGGGAGATGCCGTACTCGCGCTCGATGAGGCCCCCGGCCTCCAGCAGCGCGAGCGACTCGTAGCCGATCACCTCGAACTCGGTGTCGAGGATGTCGCCGTCCAGGTCGACGCCTTCGGCCACCCCTGCGGCCTCCCGCAGGGTGCGCTTGAGGTCCTCCAGGGTGAACAGCTTGGTGGACATGGTGGGTCCTTTCGTCTGTGGTTCGGGGTGTGCGGTGACGGGGCGTGCTAGACGGCGGCGCGCACGACCATCGCGGAGTTGAAACCGCCGCTGCCGCGGGCCAGGACGAGCGCGGTGCGCACGGGAGCCGGGCGGGGTTCGGTGAGGACCAGGTCGAGCGGGTAGTCCGGGCACGGCTCGGTGTGCACGGTCGGGGGGATGACCCCGTCGCGGATCGACAGGAAGGCCGCAGCGAGGTCCAGCGGAGCGGCGCCCGAGTACAGGCGTCCGGTCATGGTCTTCGGCACCGTCACCGGCACCCCGCGGTCCCCGAAGACGGCACTGATCGCCTGTGCCTCGACGAGGTCGCCGGCCGGGTCGCCGGCGCCGTCGGCGAAGACCACGTCGACGTCGGCGGCGTCCGCCCCGGCGTCGGCGAGGGCGACCTCGACGGCCTTGCGCAGGCCCGGCTCGCGTCCGCTGCCCGGGCGCGGGTCGATCGTGGCGCCGTAGCCGGCGATCTCGCCGTAGACGCGGGCGCCACGGGCCCGGGCCGCCTCGGCGTCCTCGGCGATGAGGATGGCGCCGCCCTCGCCGGGCACATATCCGCGTGCGTCCCGGTCGAAGGGCAGGTAGGCGCGGGCCGGTTCGTCGCTGGTGGACAGCTTGCCGGTGGTCAGCTGGGCGACCCAGCCCCAGGGGCAGATCGAGGCGTCGAGCGCGCCGGTGACGATCAGGGCGGTGCCCTTGCGGATCTGCCGGCGGGCCAGCGCGACGGCGTCCAGGCCGCCCGCGCCCTCGCTGACGACGACCCCGGAGGGGCCCTTCATGCCGTTGCGGATGGAGATCTGGCCGCTGTTGACGGCGTAGAACCAGGCGAAGGACTGGTAGGCGGAGACGTACTGGCTGCCGCGGCTCCACAGGTTCTGCAGCTCGCCCTGGCCGAACTCGAAGCCGCCGGCGGCGGACGCCGTGATGACGCCCATGCCGAACTCCGGCAGTTCCCGGGGGTCGGCGCCGGCATCCTTCAGGGCCCAGTCGGCGGCGACCAGCGCCAGCCGGGTGACCCGGTCGGTCTGCGGCAGCAGCCGGCTTCCCAGGTGGTCCTCGGCGACGAAGCCGGGGACCTCGCCGGCCAGCCGGGCCGGGTAGGTGGACGGGTCGAAGCGGGTGATGCGGCCGATGCCGTGCTTGCCGCTCAGCGTCGCCGACCAGTAGTCCTGCGTGCCCAGGCCGTTGGGTGCCGCGACACCCAGACCGGTCACCACCACCGAGGCGGTCATACGAGGTTCCTTTCCGGGCCGGCGAGCACCATGGCGCTCTGGAAGCCGCCGAACCCGCTGCCGACCGTCAGGACGGTGTCGACGAGCTGGTCACGGGCGACGACGGGCACGTAGTCGAGGTCGCACTCCGGGTCGGGGGTGTGCAGATTGGCGGTGGGCGGGACCACGTCGTGCTGTATGGCCAGCGCGGACGCGGCGACCTCGATGGAGCCGATCGCGCCGAGGGAGTGCCCGACCATCGACTTGATGGAGCTGACCGGGGTGCGGTAGGCGTGCTCGCCCAGGCTCCGCTTGAACGCGGCGGTCTCGTGCCGGTCGTTCTGCTTGGTGCCGGAGCCGTGGGCGTTGATGTAGTCGATCGACTCCGGGTTCAGCCGGGCCTCGTCCATGGCCCGTTCGATCGCCTCGGCCATCTCCACGCCGTCGGGCCTGAGGCCCGTCATGTGGTAGGCGTTGGAGCGGGTGGCGTACCCGGCGATCTCGGCGTAGATGTGCGCGCCGCGCCTGCGGGCGCTCTCCAGTTCCTCCAGGACGAAGAAGGCGGCGCCCTCCCCGAGGACGAACCCGTTGCGGGTGGCGTCGAAGGGGCGGGAGGCACACTGCGGTTCGTCGTGGCGGGGGGTGGTCGCCTTGATCGCGTCGAAGCAGGCCATGGTGATCGGCGAGATCGGCGCGTCGGAGGAGCCTGCGATCACCACGTCCGCCGAGCCCTCGCGGACCAGTTCCACGGCGTAGCCGACGGAGTCGATGCCGGAGGTGCAGCCGGTGGAGACCACGGTGCTCGGGCCCTCGGCGCCGACCGCCCAGGCGACCTCGGCGGCGAACGAGCTGGGCACCATGTGCCCGTACAGGTGCGGGACGGCGTAGGTATGGTCCACGACGTCGAGGCGGCCGCCGTCGCTGACGACGCGGTACTCCTCGTCCAGGCCCATCGTCGCCCCGACCGCGCTGCCCACGGTGACCCCGATGCGGTGCGGGTCGACGGCGCCCAGTTCGATGCCGCTGTCGGCGACGGCGCCGCGCGAGGCGACGACCGCGAACTGGGCGGCCCGGTCCAGCCGGCGCACCTCCTGGGGCGTCAGGCCGTGCTCGTAGGGGTCGAAGTCGGCCTCGGCGGCCACCCTCGAGCGGAACGGGGCGGGGTCGAAGAACGTGATGCCCCGGGTGGCGGTACGGCCGTTGCTCAGCAGGTCCCAGAACCTGTCCCGGCCGACACCGCCGGGGGCGATGACCTCGATCCCGGTGATGACAACGCGTCGCCGGTTCACGCGGACGCCTCCCAGGTGTAGAACCGGGTGGCCATGGCGTCGGCCGGCGAGCGCCAGGTCTTCGGGTCGTAGGCCTCGATGAAGGGCTTGAGGTCCTCGCTGATCCCGATGAAGCGCGGGTCGGTCTTGGCGGCCTCGATCAGCTCGCCGCCGTTGTCCTCGTCGAAGTCCTGGAGGTGGAAGTACAGGCCCCGGTAGGAGAACAGCTGGCGGCGCCGCGTTCCCATGCGGTGGGGCATGTCGGTCGCGTCGAAGTCGGCGAACAGCCGCGCCACGTCGTTGCTCGAGGCCTCGGCCATCCGGGCGACAATCAGCGTGCTGTGCATAGGGGTTCAGCTCCTCGGCGGTTGCATGGGAGATTTCGCGTAGCGGGCGGGGCGGCCGGGTGGCCGGCCGGGGGCGGCCCCCTCTGTGTCGACGGTGCGGCCCGGCGGTAGGGCCCGGCCCGCACAGCGCCTGAGGCCGGCCTGAGCCGCGCTCACGGGCGGCCGGTCGGGTGCGGCGGACGCCCGGCCCCGCGAAAGGACCGGGCGTCGGGGGAACTGCGGGGCGTGCCGCGGGCGGCACGCCGGTTCACTCGTCGCCGGCGGCGCGGGTGAGGACGACCTGGTAGGTGTTGACGTCGACCTCGGTGGTGACCGCGGTGATGCGGGCGTGGGCCTTGCTGCGGCCCTCCGGCCACTTCTCCTCCGGCAGGTCCCGGTGGGCGTCGTAGGCCTCCTTGCTCTCCCACTGCGAGTAGGAGACGACGAAGGAGCCCTCCAGGCCGCGGGCGCGCAGGCCCTTGAGGACGATGTGCCCGCGGAAGCCGGGGGCGTCGACGATGCCCGCCTGACCGGGGCCGAGGGCGTCGATCAGCTCGTCCTGGTCGCCCTGCGCGACCTTGTGGACGGCGATGACGGTGTAGTTGCCGCGGTTGGGGCAGATCGTCACCTCGCTGCCCGGGCCGTCGGGGGTCAGGGTGTAGGCGATCTCGTTCTGCAGCAGCCGGATGGAGGTGGTGATCTCGCCGAAGACCGGCAGGGTGCGGTGCTTGAACTCCTCGCCCTGGTAGCGCTTCTCGAGGTCCTCGCCGCTGCGCCACTGGATGAAGTTGGCGGTGCCGGGGCTGTCGACGCCGGCGTGCACGGTGCTGGACATCCAGCCCTCGTACGTCGCCGCGTTGACGATCTTCGTCATCTCCTGGATGAGCGAGTCCTGCTTCTCGGGCGCGTCGGTGGTGAACAGGTTGAGAACGGTGAGGTGGTTGTCCTCGACGGAGACGGTGGGCATGGGTTTCCTTCGCTTCCTGTGACGGTACGGACGAGTGCCGGCTGAACGGGTTCAGGCGGTGGGGCCGAACCAGCGCGTGAGGGCGGTGACCAGGCCGTCGGCGCCGGCCCCGGTGGGCGCGACCCAGGCGACGTAGCCGTCGGGGCGGACGAGGATGCCGTCGACGGGCGCCTCGCAGTCGAAGTCGGCGGCCACCAGGTCGACCCTGTCGGCCCAGCCCGCGGCCGCCGCGCGCAGCCCGTGGTCGCCGCCGAGTTCGAGCAGCACCGGGCGGCCGGTGTGCTGGAGCGTGAAGCTGGAGATCTTCTCGTCGCCGACGATCAGCTCGCGCTCCGGCAGGCGCCGGCCGAGCAGCGGGTGGTCGCCCTCGCCGACGTCGTGGCGGATGTCCAGGCCGGTGACCATGCCCGCCAGCAGGCGCCGTACGGACTCGTGGTTCTCCACGAGCTCGCCGAACACCTCGCGCAGCGGGGCGATCTCGTCGCCGCCGAGGTAGAGGGTGCGCTGGGCCAGGGTGTTGGTCAGGATGCGGGCGCCGACCGGGTGCCGCTCGCTGTGGTAGGTGTCGAGCAGGCCCTCGGGGGCCTGGCCCTTGACCTCCAGCGCCAGCTTCCAGCCCAGGTTGACGGCGTCCTGGACGCCCGCGCTCATGCCCTGCGCCCCGATCGGCAGGTGGATGTGGGCGGCGTCGCCGGCCAGCAGGACACGGTCCTTGCGGTAGGCGACGGCCTGCCGGCTGACGTCGGTGGTGGAGCTGACCCACAGCGGGGTGGCGCCGCTGATGTCCTCGCCGGACAGCCGCTCGAAGGTCGCGGCGACCTCCTCGAAGGTGATCGGGTCCGGGCTGGTGCGCAGCGGCTCGGTGCGGTCGAAGTAGATGACGCGGCTGCGGTCCGGGCCGAGCGGCATCACCATGACCATGCCGTCCGGCACCCGCTCGCCGCTGAAGCGCGGGCGCAGCTGGATGCCGGCCACGTCCGCGAAGCGCAGCTCGATGGTCGGTGCGGTGCCGGGGAAGTCGATTCCCGCGAGGGTGCGCACGGTGCTGCGGGCGCCGTCGCAGCCCACGACGTAGCGGGCGCGCAGCCGGATGTCGCCGTCCGCGGTGCGGGCGGCGACGGTCACCGCGTCCTCGGCCGTGTCCAGGCCGGTGACCTCGGCCCCGCGGCGCACCTCGGCGCCGAGCTCCTGCGCCCAGCCGCCGAGGACGGCCTCGGTGCGGGCCTGCGGGATGCCGCGGGCGCCGAACGAGCCTCCCTCGATCACCTGGTAGTCCAGGCCCACGCCACCGAAGTGGCCGACGGGAATGACGCCGACCTCACCGAAGCGGGCCATGAGGCCCCGCTGGGCGAATTCCTCGATGGTACGTGCCGAAAATCCCAGAGCCCTGGACTGCCGCATGGGCTCGCTCAGTTTGTCGAGCACGGTGACCGAGACTCCATTGAGTCTCAATTCACCTGCGAGCATAAGTCCGGTGGGACCGGCTCCCACCACGATGACGTCAGCGTCGAAGTCGTTCATTTGACCCTCTTCCCACTGGTGTTCGGCCAGTATTACGAGGGCTGCGGACGGCCGTAAATAGCGTTTGGTACAGGACTTCGACAATGAATGCCAGAGAAACCTCGGGAATGTCAGATCTTTGTCAGGAAGGTTGCCCGGCAGGGGACGGAGGATGGAATTATCAGGTATGACCTACACCCGCAGCATTGATGAATCTGCAACCAATTCGGCGGAGTCCCCGGCGGAGTCCCGCGCCTCGGTCGCGGCGCTGCTGAACCGCTACCTCGTCTCGCTCGACGACACCGACGAAAGGCTCGACGACGCCTGGGCGGACGGCCTGTTCACCGAGGACGCGGTCGTCGCCTTCCCGATGAGCCGGCACCAGGGACGCGCCGGCATGGCCGAGTACCACAGCAGGGCGCTGTCGGCGTTCGCGACCACGCAGCACCTGGGTTCCGCCCCGGTGGTGGTGCTGGACGGCGACCGGGCCACGCTGCGCGCCAACCTGATCTCCACGCATGTGCACCACGCGCGGCACACTCCCCCGCTGGGCGAGCTGAACCCGCTGTTCGCCACCGGTACGTTCGTCACGGGCGAGGCCCGCCGCACCGGCCGGGGCTGGCGGCTGTCGGAGCTGGCCTTCCGGCTGCTGTGGGCGGACGGCTCCCCCGCACCGGCGGCGTGAGGACCGGGCAGGCGGGCCAAGGGCGTTGACGGTGTCAGCGGTTGCCCGGGCTGCCCAGGTCCTGCCGGCGCTGCGGCTCCCACCCGGTACGGGGCGGGAGCCGCAGCCGCTCACGTGTTGAGGCTGAGCACCCGGTCCACGGCGATCTCGATGACCACCCGGCCGGGCGGGTTGGGCGGCGTGGACCAGTACCGCCGGGCGTACAGCTTCGCCCCCTGCGCCACCCGCTCCGGGTCGCGCACGACGGTGCCGGTGCCTTCCAGCGTGGCCCAGGCGAAACCGTCCACCTGGCACAGGGCCACCCGGCCGCCGGGCGCGGCCAGCAGATTGCGGGCCTTGCGGGAGGAGGCGACCGTCATCACCCGCGCGAGACCACTGGACGCGTCCCACGTGAACCGCACCGGCGCCACGTGCGGTGACCCATCGGGCCGGATCGTGGTGAGGGCGGCGACGTGCTGTGTGTCGGTGAGGAACGCCTCCAGGGAGGCGGACACCGTCACGGTGGCCGGGCGCTGCTCGGGCAGAGACATCGTCTTTCGTCCTGTTCTCGGGAACGTCGATCGTGAACTTCGACCGGGAACGTCGAGAGTGCGGAGGGGGCCGAGGGCCGAGAGGGTCAGGAGGGAGGCGGCCCGTGTCCCCCGAAGGGTCAGTCGATGCCGCGGACGATCGTGTCCTCGTCGTCGTCGTCCGCACCGGCCAGCCGCAGTGGCGGCGCGCAGATCACCGGCGCCGGCCCGAATTCGGCCGCGCCGGCCTCCAGGATTCCCATCTCGCCGTCGTACATGGGCACCTCCTTCGCGTCGATCACCCCAGGGTGTCAACGTTCTCTCGCGGTTCCCTCGACGGTGGGCGGTCCGCCCGTGGAATGCGGCCGGAGCCATTCGGCGAGCCGTTCGCGACGCCGCCCCGCAGCCATGTGCGGTGTCCGGTCCGTGCCCAGGACGGCTAGCGCGTCGGCGACGGTGGCGCTCTGCTCGGTGTCGGGCAGATGGCGCAGCAGGCGGGTGCAGTGGGTCACGAGCAGGGCCGCGTCGGCGTCGGAGAGCCGGGCCCGGTCGTACAGGGCGGCCAGGGCCAGCGAGCCGTCGGCGAGGTGATGGGCGAGCAGGGCGACGGGGAAGACGGTGTGCGCGCCGCTGGCCCGCTGCCGCTCGAAGTGGATGCCGGCGGCCGACAGTCCGGCCCGCAGATCGGCCGGCGGGCGCGGGACCGCCTCGACGGACACCAGGCTGTCCAGCAGCCTGCCGGTCCTGCTACCGGTCCACTGCTGCACCTGCCCGGCGGAGGTCCATTCGTAGGCGGCCATGTCCAGCGCCCGGTCGCGCAGCGTGGCCAGCAGGTGCTCCAGCCGGTGGGCGGGATCGACCTCGACGGCCATGGGCAGGCAGGTGCGCATCGGCCCCACCAGCCGTTCGACGGCGTCCAGGGCGATGCCACGCCCCGAGGCGGTGATGCCGAAGCCGACCGTCGTCGGCCCGCCGGTCCCGGCCGCCCGGTACAGCAGCAGTGCCCACACCGCGTGCAGCACGCTGGAGTCGGACACCGCCCGGGTGCCGGCCCAGCGGTGCAGCTGTCCGGTCTCGGCGGCGCTCAGACGGGCCTCGGCCCGGCCACAGCCACTCTGCCGCGTCTCGGGGCCGGGCAGGGTGGGCAGCAGCACGGGGCGCCCCGGCGGTAATGCGCGGGTGAAGAAGTCCCGGGCCGCTGCCGGGTCCTGGCGTTCCAGCCAGCGGGCCCGGTCCCGGATGTCGGGCCTGCGCTCCCCGCCGGGCAGCACGCCGCCGGCCAGGTAGGCACGACCGAACTCGTCCATCAGTACGAACGCGCTCCAGGCGTCCAGCAGCGCGTGATGGAAGGTGAGCAGCACCCGCGTGGCCGGTGCGGCGAGCGGTCCGTCCGGACGGGGGGCGCCGTCGGGCAGGTCGAGGAGGGTCAGGCGCAGCGGGGCCGGGCGGCGCAGGTCGAAGCCGCGCAGCCGGTCGCGTTCGAGCAGGTCGTCCCAGTCGACGCTTCCCGCGCGGTGGCGTACGACGTCGGCGCGCGCGTGATCGTGCAGCACGATGTGGGGGCCGGGCGGCAGGACGCGGGGATCGGGCTGCCAGTCGACGGCGGTCCGCAGCACCGCTTCCCGGTCCATGACGGACTGCCAGGCGCAGGTGAAGCGTTCGGTGTCCAGCGGGCCGCGCCAGTCCCACGTCACCTGCTCGATGTGCCGGCCGGTGTGCCGGTGCGCCAGGGAGTCGAGCAGTACGTCGTACTGCTGCCACGTCACCGGTACGGTCGGCCGCTGCTGCGCACGCCCGGAGGTGCTGCCGGCCGCTCGGCGGTCGGGCCCCCGCCGGTGACGTGGGCGGCTCGGCCTCGTCATCGGCGCCTCCTGTCGCGTCCGCTCGCCTGCTGCCGGACGGGCCGCAGCTCACCGCGGTCCCGGGGGGCGCCCGCCCGACGGACGCGCTGCTCCCGGGCACATCGTTCAGGAGGGCCCCGCCATCGGCCTGACATCGCCCTGACGCGGCTTCACATCCACCGCAGAACCGGCGGAGAAGTCCCGCTGCCGCCGGTTCGCCTCAGAGGGGCGGGTCCGGCGTGCCCTGGGTCATCGCGGACAGGAATCCCTTGTCGAGCATGGTCTGCACGGACATGTCACCCGCCGTGCTGAGCCCGGCGTCGTGACAGGCCACGCTGAGCAGATAGCGGTCCAGCACCGAGTGCGTGGCGAACCCCCACTCGCCGCGCGTGGCGGCACTTCCGTCGGGGGCCTGCAACCGGCCTCCGCGACTGAAGCCGAACTCCTTGAAGCTGAGCCGCAGTCCCTGGCCGAGTGCCTTGCTGTAGGCCTCCTTCAGCGTCCACAGCCGCAGCAGGTGCGCGGCCCGCTCGTCCTCGGGCAGCCCGGCGACCTCGTCGGCCTCGGTGGGCGTCAGGATGCGGGCCTGCAGCAGGTCCAGTCGTACGAACCGGTCGGCGAACTCCACGTCCACCCCGATCCGTCCGGTACGGCTGAGCCCCACGGCCATCACGTCGCCGGTGTGGGTCAGGCTCACCTCGATCTGGTCGAAGCCGCGCAGATAAGGCCGGCCGCCCAGCCGGTAGCCCAGGTCGAGGTACTCGGGCGGAGTGTTCAGGGCCGCGGCGGCCGTGTACTTGATCAGCAGCCGCGCGGCGGCGAACCGGTGACGTACGGCGGCGTCGGGTGTACGGCGGTAGCGGTTCCAGTCGGCCCCCAGCAGCTCCCGCAGGCGGGGCTCGGTCAGCACGCTGGGCAGCCACTCGGTCCACGTCGTGTACACCACCGCGTTGCCGAGCTGCGCCAGGTGCTCCCGAACCCCGTGCCAGGGACCGGCCGGTCGCGGCACATGAAGGGGCAGGGCACATTTGACCGGGTTCATCGTCCTCTCCCTTCGTGTCGTTGCCAGGGCGCGCCCGCGGGCGAGGCGTCGGGCGGGCGTGCCCGGTGCGGCGGCTGGGTGCAACAGGCGGGTGCGGAGGGCGGAGTGCGACAGCACACCGCGCGGGCCTCAGCCGGCCAGCCGCGTCGCGTACAGGTCGAAGCTGCGCCCCTTACGGCACCGCTCCAGCACCTCGGCCAGCACCGAAGCCTCCGCCTCGGCGGGTACGTCCGGCACCTGGGCGCCGAGTCTCCTGGCCAGACGGCCGAGCGCGACCACCGCCCAGGCCGGGCCGGCGAGGAAACCGTCGCCGCCGGCGGCCCGGCCCTCCCACACGCCCAGGCACGCGGCGGCGGCCAGCACGAGGGCGTAGCGGTCGGCCAGGACGCAGGCCTGCGGGTCGAAGGCGGCGCCGTCCGGGCCGGGCAGCGCCGCGCACCGGGCGCGCAGCACCCGCAGCTCGTCGACGAAGGTCCGCGCGAGCCGGGCGAGCGCGGTGTGCAGCGGATCGCGCCCACACGTGGCGTCCAGCCGTTCGGCGGCCGCGACGAGCGTCGCCGACAGCAGGTCGTCGGTGCCGGAGTGGGCGAGCCGGCGGTGGTCGAAGGCGGGCAGCGGCGCACCGGGGCTGAACAGCTCCGCGGGCGGCTCCGCGCTGCGGAACCAGGCGGTGCGGGCCAGCGTGGACAGCTGGGGCACGATCACCGCCTGGCACACGGCCGTACCGGAGTGCCCGAGGCCCGCCACGGGCAGGTCGCGGGCGAGTTTCTGGAAGCCGCCGTAGTGGGGCCCGCGGTCGTACCCGCGGGCGCCGAGCACGGCGGCCATCTCGTCCAGGTCCTCCCGCAGCAGGTCCGGCATCGTGTACTTCACAGCCGCCGCCAGCACATACGCGTCCCGCGGCACCAGGCTGAGGGCGCGCAGGCCGGTCACGGCCATGGCGTCGCAGGCGAGCAGGTCGGCGAAGACCCCGGTGAGCGCCTTGTGCCGGCGCCGCGCGGGCTGTCCGTCGGGCCGGTTCTCGGTGGCCGCGCGCACGGCCTGCCGCAGGACGCCGTCCACGCCGGCGACGACCGTGCCGGGCACCAGGCAGTGGCTGATCTGGAAGCTGCGCAGGGCCAGGGAGACGCCTTCGCCCACCGAGCCGACGACGGCCGAGGCGGGCAGGGCGACGTCGGTGAGTTCGATGCCGCAGAAGCGGGCGCCGCGCATCCCGGAGGTCTCCACGCGGCTGGACCGGCGCACCCGTCCCGAGGCGGGCGGTTCGGGACCGAGCAGCAGTACGGAGTGGCTGCCGGGGCCGTCCTGGGCGTCGGTGCGCGCGTAGGTGACGAACACATCGGTGCGGTCGGCGTTGATGACGGCGTCCTTGCGGCCGTTGAGCACGAAGCCGCCGTCCGGGGTGCGGGTGGCGGCCAGTTCGTTGCGCAGGATGGCGTTGGCGTGCGCGACCTGCCGGTGCACGATCGAGACCCGGCCGCCGTCCAGCAGTACCCGGGCGACGGCGCGTCGCTGGTCGTCGTCGCCCGCGGTCCACACCGACGACGCGGCGAACAGCGAGGTGATGCCGAAGCCGTAGCCGAGGGCCAGGTCGCGGCGGAAGACGGGGCGCAGCACCCGGGCGAGCCGCTCCAGGTCGGTGAGGCGGCCGCCCAGGTCGTGCGGGACGAACTCGGCGCCGAGGTCGGCCTCGGCGAGCAGTGCCTCGGTGGCCTCGGGCACCGCGCGGGCGTCGTCGGCGCGCAGCAGCGCCAGTTGTCCGTGCGGGTTGCCGGGGTCGAAGGGGTCGCCCAGCGCCGCCTCCAGGAAGGCGGCCTGCTCCGGTTCACCGCCCGTGCCGTGGGCGGCTTGCGCCGGTACGGCTTCGGCCACCGTCTGCCGGGCGGCGGTCACAGGACCCGTACCGCGCTGGTGGCGTGGTGCGCGGCGCGGTCGAGGACGACCCGGGAGGCCCGGCCCAGTTCCTCGCGCAGATGGCGGCGGGCGTCCTCGATCGTGGCGCCGGACCCCAGAACCTGCTCGATGGCGTCCTCGCGCAGCAGCACGGTGTGCCGGGCGGTGACGTCCAGGCCGGAGGCGTCGGGGTCGACGGACCACTCGCCGGTGTGCGCGGCCAGCAGCGGGGCGGTGCGGGTCTGCTTGTAGACGATCCGGCCGGCGCCGGGGAAGCACATGCGCACCGACTCGGTGTCGTGGGCCGTGCCGTCGCTGGTGGCGCTGCCCATGGTCATGACCTGGACGCCGGGGCTGTCCTCCACCAGGTGCATGCTGTGCACGTGCGGCAGCCGGTCGGGCCAGTCGTCGGCCCGGTAGAGGAAGTCGAAGACGAGTTCGGGGGGTGCCTTGAGGCGGACGGTGTCCTCGAAGGACAGCACCAGGGCGTCCAGCCGGTCCCACCGCTCGGCGAGCCAGGCCAGCCGGACCAGTTGGGCACGGCTGTTGGCGTGGATGATCCGCTCCAGCCGCGCCACGTCCGCCGGGTCGTCGCCGGCGACGGTGAAGGCGTGTTCCAGGGTCACCTTGCAGCGGTCGCCGAGCGAGGTGACCGTCCAGACGCCGCGCATCGACTCCACCGGGGCGGCGGTGACGTCCTGGCGGAACTCCACGCGGTGCCGTCCGACGTCCAGCCGACGGCTGGAGACCCAGGAGGCGATCTCCTCGCCCGCGGCGGCCCACATGCGCAGCCGCTCATGGCTGCCGTCGAAGCTCAGCTGCTCCACGTGGAGGCAGGGCTGGAAGAACAGCGGCCAGTGGGAGGCATCGGCGATCAGCCCGTACAGCACGCCGGCCGGGGTCGATGCGGTCACCTCACACACCGCGCGGTGCATTCGCGAATCCGGCATCCTCACACCCCTTGTCGTCCGAAGCGGCTCCCGTGACGGGCGGCGTCGCCGGGCCGGCACGCCAGGTGCCGCAGTCCGCTGCGGCCCGCGGTGGTCTCTGCCGGGCGCCGGCTGCCCGACGGCCGTGGTGCCGATGCTGTCCGGAACCGCTCGGGACCCGGCCGGGGGCGGCTCGGGTTCCGCTCGAACGCGCCGGCGCGGCAGGGCCGCGCGGTGTGCCGTCGGCGCCGATGAGCCGTCCTCGAGGCGGCCCGCTCCCTTGAGGGGACACCGGCTCGGGCGCTCGACGCACGAGCCGCGCTCCGCCGTCGCCCGGCACCGCCTCGACCGCGGCGGCGCACGGTGGCCGCCACACCCGCCGACAGCGGCCCCCGGGCCCGGCACCGGAAGAGGGGAACGACCATGAGGTCGCAAGACACGTTCATCCCGTACCCGTACCTACGCGCCGTGTGGAACAGCCTGGCCGCCTCCGGCATGCTGCATCCGCTGGACGACACCGCCCCCGGCCTCTCGGCGTACGACGATCCGCCCGCGGAACGAGCCCGGAGGCCGCGCCTGACCGCACTGGAGCAACGACTGGCACGCGAAACACAACGGGACCCCGGCACCCGCGGCGCCCGCGCCGCCTGAGCCCGGGTCCCAGCTCTGCCACGGCCCTGGCTCCGCGGGCCCCGGACCGCCTGAGCCCGGTCACAGTCCTGCCACGTCGCGGGCGGTGAGTCGGTCGAGGCGGTCGGCCAGGTCCCGCTGTTCGCGGGCGAGTCGCTCCAGCCGGTGCCGCAGCCAGGCGATCTCGTCGTGCAGCGGCCCCGGGAGCCGGGCCGCCTCCCCGGTCCCGGGGCCCGGATGCCCGTCGGCGGGAGGCAGCAGCCGTACGGCGGAGCCGGACGCCGCGGGTTGCGGGGGCGGCCCGGGAAGCCCGTGGTGCAGGATCGCCTCCATCCGGCTGCGCAGCACCGGGCCCGGTTCGATGCCCAGGTCGTGGACGAGTCTGCGGCGGACCCGCTCGTACGTGCCGAGCGCCTCGGCCTGCCGGCCGCTGCGGTACAGCGCAGTCATCAGCAACTCGTAGAACCGCTCCCGCAGCGGATGAGCGGTCGTCAGTTTCTCCAGTTCGCCGGTGATCTCCTGGGCCAGGCCCGCCCGCAGGCAGGCGTCGTACAGCGTCTCCAGGGCGACCAGCCGACTCTCCTCCAGCAGGGCGGCCTCGGTCGAGCAGATGGTGCCGCGGCCGCAGCCCTCCAGGGCGGGGCCGCGCCACAGGGCGAGCCCTTCGCGCAGCACGTCCACCGCGCGTCCCGGGTCGGCGGCCGCCAGGGCGCGCCCCTCGGTGACCAGGCGGTGGAAGCGCTGGGCGTCGGTGGGGGCGCGGCCGAGGCGCAGCACATAGCCCAGGGGGCGGGTCACCAGCCACTCGTGGTGGGGTTCGCCGGAGCCGGGCATCGGCTGGGGCAGCAGGCGGCGCAGCCGGGCCACATGGGCCTGCAGGGCGTTGGCGGCCCGGGCCGGCGGACGTTCGGCCCACAGCTCGTCGACGAGCCGTTCCGCGGGCACGACCTGCCCGGCCTTCACCACCAGTGCGCCCAGCAGGGCCCGCTGCTTGGCGCCCGTGGGCACGGACACCTCCGCGCCGTCGTCGTAGATCTGGACCGGACCCAGAATCCTGAACTCCATCTCGCCCTCACCGGGAACTTCGACGAGACCGCTTCCCCGGCGCACGGTAGTGTCCACCATTTTGGAATGCTGCATTCCCCAGCATTCCGCAGGTCCGCACGGACAGCGCCTCAAGGGTTTCTCGAGGGTTTTTCAGGCTGCCCGGTCCGTCGATTCCGAGAACTCCACCCGGCAGAGGCGCCGGTGATAGGCACTGAGCACGCCCAGCAGCTGGGAATCCGGCAGTTCCGGCAGGAAGCCTTCCCTGCCCGAACCCTGCCGCCCGGCTTCCCCGTCCGGTTCTCCATAGGCCGCTGACGCCCTCAGACGGACCAGCAGCCCGCGGGTGATCGGGTCCGCGCCGGGAGCGAGGACCGCACGCGCAGATTCTGTCTCCATGGCCGGAAACTAACAGCGGCCGCCGCCCGGCGGGAGCCTTTTCCCGGCTTTGCCATGGTGGGCGGGTGTTTTGTCAGCCCGGTGTCAGCGACCCGTCAGAGCCCGGATCCGAAGGCGGCTCAAGACATACTCGAACGAATCTGGGGTGCCAGTCTGCAATGGTTATGGCCTGCCTAGCGATCGGCCCGTGTAAATGACCCAGGAAACCGCGAAGCGACAGTATCTGAGGACTCGATCAGCACTCTGGTCCGACGGCCGCCATCTCGGCACGGAGGGAATCATGAACATAAATGTCCTGGGTGCGTTGAATGCCGAAGTCAACGGAATATCGATCGTGCCGACCGCGGGAAAACCCCGCCAGGTCCTGGCACTGCTCGCCCTGTATCCCGGCCGGGTCGTGCCGGTGCCCACCCTCATGGAGGAGATCTGGGGCACGGACCTGCCGCAGAGTTCCCTGACCACGCTCCAGACGTACATCCTCCAGCTGCGCCGCATGCTGGGCACCGCCATGGGCCCGGACGCGCCGGGTTCGGCCAAGGACGTGCTCGCCACCCGCTACGGCGGCTACCTGCTCCAGATCCCTTCCGAGGCGGTCGACGTCTTCCGCTACGAACGTCTGCTCACCGAGGGCCGGCAGGCCTTCGAGGACGGTGAGGACGCCCGCGCGGCCTCCCTGCTGCGCGAGGCGCTCGACCTGTGGGAGGGGCCCGCGCTGGTCGACGTACGCGTCGGGCCGGTGCTGGAGATCGAGGTGATGCGGCTGGAACAGAGCCGCCTGGTCGCCCAGGAGCGCCGTATCGACGCCGATCTGCGGCTGGGCCGGCACGTCGAACTGATCGCCGAGCTGACCGACCTGATCGCCCGTCACCCCCAGCACGAGGGACTGCACTCCCAGGCGATGGTGGCGCTGTACCGCTCCGGCCGGCAGGCCGCCGCGCTGGACGTCTACCGCCGGCTGCGGCAGCGGCTGATCGACGAGCTGGGCGTCGAGCCCTCGCCGCAGTTGCAGCGCATGCACCAGGCGATGCTGGCGGTCGACCCGCGGCTGGACATCATCGCGGGCCCCCGCCGTACGTCGACGTTCGACCTGTACGCCGCCTAGCCGGGCCGACGCCCCGGGAGCGCGGTGGCGGCCCTCGCCGCCGGGACGCCGTACGCGGCGAGTCGAGCGCCGCCCGAGCAGGGGTTGCTTAGCTCGTGTCACCCGGTGTGCGGCGCTGTCGCCACCCGGCACCAGGACGGCGCTCGAGCAGGACGTGCCAGGAGGAGGGCGACTGATGGCTTCCCGGACGGAGGTCGAGAAAGCGGGCGGAAGACCGGTCAGGCTGCACTGCCTCGCCCATGCGGGGGCGGGCGTGGCCAGTTACCGGCGCTGGCCGGCGGCGGTCGGACCGGTCGTCGACGTGGTGGCTCTGCCGTTGCCCGGCCGCGACAGCCGCCGGCGTGAGACCCGGGTCACCGACCGCGCCGGTCTGCTGGCCGACCTGCTGCCGACCCTGCTGAAGGCCGCCGAGGAGGGCCTGTACGCGCTGTACGGGCACAGCCTGGGCGCGCTCGTCGCCTACACGCTCACCCGGGCGCTGGAGGACGCCGGCGCTCCCGCACCGCTGTTCCTCGCACTGGGCGCCTGTCTGCCGCCGCACGTGGCGACCGCCCTGGTGGGCGCTGCCGACCTGCCCGACGAGGAACTGCTGCCGCTGCTGGGAGACCTGGGCTCGCTGCCCCGGGGCGCCACCGCCTCCCCCGGCGGGCTGTGGCGGCGCAGCGTGCTGCCCGTGCTCCGCGACGACCTGCGGCTGGCCCGGTCCCTGCGCGAGGCGGCGCTGGACCCGGCCACCGGCGGGCCCGTCAGGTGCCCGGTGCTGGTCTTCGCGGGCAGCGACGACCCGCTTGCGGCGCCCAACTCGTTGCAGCACTGGCAGCAGTGGGCCAGCGGGCCGATCGTGCGGCACACCGTCGCCGGGGACCACTTCTTCGCCGGTTCCGCGCAGTTGCCGCGGCTCGTCGGGCGGGCGTGCCGGGACCTGGTGGGCGTCGGAGCACCGGAGAGCAGCCGATGAGACGCGTCGTGATCACCGGAGTCGGGGTCGTCGCACCGGGGGCGGTGGGCACCGGCCCCTTCTGGTCCCTGCTGACCTCCGGCCGTACCGCCACCCGCCGGATCACCCTGTTCGACTCCTCGCCCCACCGCTCGCGCATCGCCGCCGAGGTCGACTTCGACGCCGCCGCGCACGGCTTCACCCCGGCCGACGGCGAACGCCTGGACCGGGTGGCGCAGTTCGCGCTCGTCAGCGCCCGTGAGGCGCTCGCCGACAGCGGACTGGACGGCGCGGGCGACCCGCTGCGCCGCGGGGTGAGCCTGGGCAGCGCCATCGGCTGCACCACGGGGCTGGCCACTCAGTACGCCCTGCTCAGCGACTGCGGCAAGGCCTGGGCGGTGGACCACACCCGGGCCGCGGACTGCCTGTACGACTACTTCGTGCCCTCGTCGCTCGCGGCCGAGGTGGCGCGGGACTGCGGTGCGCAGGGTCCGGTGGGTCTGGTGTCCAGCGGCTGCACCTCGGGCCTGGACGCGGTCGGGCACGGCTGGGAGCTGGTCCGGGAGGGCAGCGCCGACGTGGTGGTCGCCGGTGGTGCGGAGGCGCCGATCTCGCCGATCGCCATGGCCTGCTTCGACCGTATCCGGCTCACCAGCCCGCGCAACGACGAGCCGCAGACCGCCAGCCGGCCCTACGACCGCACCCGGGACGGCTTCGTGCTCGGCGAGGGCGCGGCCGTGGTGGTCCTGGAGGAGTTCGAGCATGCGCGCCGGCGCGGTGCTCGCTCCTACGCCGAGTTGTCCGGCTTCGCCGCCCTGAGCAGCGCGCACCACATGACGGGGCTGCGGCCGGACGGGCAGGAGATGGCCGAGACGATCCGGGCCGCGCTGGACGAGGCACGGCTGAACCCGGTCGACGTCGACTACATCAACGCCCACGGCGCAGGCACCCGGCACAACGACCGGCACGAGACGCACGCGTTCAAGGCGAGCCTGGGCGAGCACGCCCGCCGGATCCCGGTCAGTTCCATCAAGTCGATGATCGGGCACGCGCTCGGCGCGGCCGGCGCCCTGGACCTGGTGGCCAGTTGCCTGGCCATCCAGCACGACACGGTGCCGCCGACGGCCAATCTGCACGAGCCCGACCCGGTCTGCGACCTCGACTACACCCCGCTGGTCGCCCGGGAGCAGCGCACCAGCACGGTGCTGAGCGTGGCCAGCGGGTTCGGCGGGTTCCACAGTGCCATGGTGCTCACACGGCCGCGGCTGAGGGCGGCGGCATGACGGCACCCACGGAACCGACACGGCAGGCCGTGATCACCGGTATCGGGGTCGCGGCGCCCAACGGCCTGGGCGCGGGCGCCTGGTGGCAGGCGCTGCTGGAGGGCCGAAGCGGCATCGGGCCCCTCACTCGCTTCGACGCCTCGGGCTATCCGGTGCGCATCGGCGGCGAACTGCTCGGTTTCGTCGACGAGGAGCACGTCCAGAGCAGGCTGCTGCCCGCGACCGACCGGGTCACGCGCATCGCCCTCGCCGTCGCCGAGGAGGCCCTGGCGGACGCGGCCGTGGACCCGGCCGGACTGCCGGAACACGGGGCGGGTGTGATCACCGCGAGTTCGGCGGGCGGCGTCGAGTTCGGGCAGCGCGGGCTCGCGGCGCTGTGGTGCAAGGGCCCTCGGTACGTCAGCGCCTACCAGTCCGCCGCCTGGTTCCACGCGGCGAGCACCGCGCAGATCTCCATCCGGCACCGGCTGCGCGGCACGGGCTCCACCGTCGTCAGCGGGCAGGCGGGCGGCATCGACGCCCTCGCCCGCGCGCGGCGGCGGCTGCGCGCCGGGGCGAGCCTGATGGTCACCGGCGGGGTCGACTCGACGCTGTGCCCCTGGGGCTGGGCCGCGCACCTGGCGGACGGCCGGATGAGCCGGACCGCCGACCCGGCCCGCGCCTACCGGCCGTTCGACGCGGCCGCCGACGGCCATGTGGTGGGTGAGGGCGGTGCCCTGCTGGTCCTGGAGGACGCCGAGTCGGCCGCCCGGCGCGGGGCCCGCGGCTACGGAATCGCCGCCGGCTGCGCGGCGACCTTCGACGGCCCGGACCGGCCCCGCCTGGGGGAGGCCGCCGAACTCGCCCTGCGCGACGCCGGGATCACCGCGGACGAGGTCGACGTGGTCTTCGCGGACGCAGCGGCGGGCCTGGTCGCGGACCGCCAGGAGAGCACGGCCCTGCGCACCCTGTTCGGCCCCTACGGCGTCCCGGTGACGGCCCCGAAGTCGATGACCGGCCGCCTGGGCGCGGGCGGCTCCTCCCTGGACGTGGCAGCGGCCCTGCTGGCCCTGCGCCACCGGCTGATCCCTCCCACGACGGCAACCCCCCGCCCTGCTCCCGAACACACCCTGGACCTGGTCACCGGAACCCCTCGCCCCCTGCCCCGCCTGCACACAGCCCTGGTGCTGGCCCGAGGCCGAGGCGGCTTCAACTCGGCGCTGGTACTACGGGCAATGCCATGACCCGCCACAGCCCACCAGCACCCCGCCGCCGGGCGCCCCGGCCGCCGACCGGCCGCTGACCGCCGTCCGGCCGCCGGGCTGCCGATCGTCGGCGACGCCGCCGCCGACGGCGGCACAGCAGCGCGAAGGGGCCAGTGACGGAAGTCACTGGCCCCTTCGCGCTGCTGCCCAGCACCCGCCGCCGGGCTGCTGTTCCCAGACCAGTCGCCGACCGCCGATGCCCCGACCACCGACCGCCAACCGACCGGTGCCGCCCGGGTGGCACCGGCCGCCGCATGTCGGCCCACCGCTGACCGCCGATCAGCGGCCGCCCGCACCGGCGCCGACCGTCAACCCGCCGCCGACCATCACCCCCGGCCTGCCGCAGACCGCCAACCGCCCCCAGACCGTCGCCCCGCGCTGCGGCACCGCATACGTCCGGCGCCCTCGCGCGCACGGCGACACCCCCGGACCGGTCCGCTGCCGGACGCCGTCCACGTAGCGTGCCGCGCGGTCAGTTCGTACGGGCGACGAGTCGGCGGCCGGTGGCGCCCGGGGAGGCCGGGGCCGGGGCCGGGGTCGGGGTCGCGGCCGGAGCCGGGGTCGCGGCCGGGGGGACGTCGGAGCGGGCCATGAGGATCGAGCGCTGGAGTCGGCTGAGGGCGGCGGAAGGCTCCAGGCCCAGCTCGGAGACGAGCGTGGTGCGCAGCCGCTGGTAGACGTCGAGCGCCTCGCCGCGCCGCCCCGACCGGTGCAGCGCCAGCATGAACTGCCCGTGCAGGCTCTCGTGCATCCGGTGCCGGTTGACCAGCACGGTCAGTTCCGGCAGCAGCTCACGATGGCGCCCCAGCCGCAGATCGGCCTCGATTCGCTGGTCGAGCACGCACAGCCGGGCCTCCTCCAGCCGCTTGACTTCCATGTCGACGCGGCTGCCGGCCTGGATGTCGGTGAGCGCCGGTCCCGTCCACAGCGACAGTGCGTCGGCCAGGCGGCGGGCCGCCCCGGGGTAGTCCTCGGCGTCCATGGCCCGGTAACCGGCGCCCGCCTGGCGCTCGAACTCGCGGAAGTCAATGCTTCCGGACCGGGTGTCCAGGCGGTAGCCGCCGGGGACGGTGGCGAGGATGTCCTTGGGGCTGCACCGCTCGTTCTCGCCGTGGGCGAGCGCCTCGGCGAGCAGCTCCCGCAGCTGGAGTACGTACGTCTGGAGTGTGGTGCGCGCGCTGCGGGGCGGTCTGCTCCCCCATAGTTCCTCCACCAGCGAGGCCACGGGGACCACATGGTCGGCCTGGAGGGCCAGCAGGGCCAGGACCTGCCTGGGCTTGGGGGCTGTCGGCACGATCGACACCCCGTTCTCGCGCACCGACAGCGCGCCCAGCACTTCGATGTCCACATTGTCCCCCACGAGTTCAGCCTGGAGACCGGCGCTTGGCCTACGCGCTGCCGCCCGCTACGGTCCGGTGCCCTGCTTGTCATTCGACCCCTTGATAAAAAAACGGTGCAGTCGGTTTGTCAACACAGGACTATCACAAGATTGCTTGAGCGACGATATCCAGCCAGACGATCCTCGAACGAAGGTTCGTCCACCCTTCAGCTGAACAGCAAAAATCTCCAGGCCGGTCCCGGATTCCGCTCGCGCAGGGCGCTGAGCATGGAAAACAAGGAGCCATCGGACGGCCGGATCCAGGCGCCGAAAACACGTGTGGCCCCCGCCCTCCTGCATGCGTCCGCAGGGGCGGGGGCGCCCACAGCCGCTCCTGGACGCGCGAGACACAGGGAATCGGCCTTCAGAGAGGCGGTGAAAAATACCGGGTGGTCTAGTAAGGTCTCCTGTATGGGCAGCTAGCCCGCAGACCGGAGGGTCCCCTCGGGCCGGATACGGGCGACCACGGCGTCGGACGCCAGCGTGGGCAGCAGCAGCCGCCAGAACTCCGCGATCGTGCCCGGGGCCAGCCACGCCCTGTTCCTGACCCCGAGAACCTCGAACCCCACCGTCGCCGCCACCACGGCGGAGACGACCCGTCCCACCGTCACGTCCTCGCGCAGCTCACCGTTCTCCTCGCAGCGCCGCGCCTGCCGCTCGACCCGGTCGCGCCAGGACACCCGCAGATCGGTGCGCGGCACCCGGGCGGCCTCGCCGCTGAGCTCGAACCCCGCGCGCAGCACCACGTCGTCGCGCAGGGCCTCGGCCAGCCGGTGCGTGGCGTCGACGAGGTGCTGGAGCCGACTGCTCCCGGGGCGGCCGGCGTCGTGAGTGAGGGCCCGCAGCACCACCACGGCCGCCTCCTCGACGGCGTCCGCCAGTGCCGCCTTGCTGGCGAAGTGGAAGTGCAGTGCGCCGCTGCTCACCCCGGCCCGTGAACTGATCCGGGTGAGCGAGGCGACCGTGAAGCCGTCCTGGTCGAACGACTCGGCCGCCGCCCGGATCAGGGCTTCACGTGTGCGCACCGCACGTTCCTGCTTGATCATCGACTGCTCCGTTACTGTGGGGGGTTACCGTGCTTGCGCGAAGGTACGTCGGCCTGCTTGGTGCGGAGCATCGTCAGGGACCGGATGAGCACCTCACGCGTTTCGGCGGGGTCGATGACGTCGTCCACGAGGCCGCGCTCGGCCGCGTAGTAGGGGTGCATCAGCTCGGCCTTGTACTCCTTGACCATGCGCTCCCGCGTGGCGTCCGGGTCGTCGGCCTCGGCGATCTGGCGGCGGAAGATGACGTTGGCGGCGCCCTCGGCGCCCATCACGGCGATCTCATTGGTCGGCCAGGCGTAGGTGAGGTCGGCGCCGATGGACTGGGAGTCCATGACGATGTACGCACCTCCGTACGCCTTGCGCAGGATCAGGGAGATCCGGGGCACGGTCGCGTTGCAGTAGGCGTAGAGCAGCTTGGCGCCGTGCCGGATGATGCCGCCGTGCTCCTGGTCGACGCCCGGCAGGAAGCCCGGCACGTCGAGGAGGGTGACGATCGGGATGTTGAAGGCGTCGCACATCTGCACGAAGCGCGCGCCCTTCTCGCTGGCCTCTATGTCCAGCACACCTGCGAGGCTCTGCGGCTGGTTGGCGACGATGCCGACCACCTGGCCGCCCAGGCGGGCCAGCGCGCAGATGATGTTGCGGGCCCAGCGCTCGTGGACCTCCAGGTACTCGCCGTCGTCGACGAGCTCCTCGATGACCTTCGCCATGTCGTACGGCCGGTTGCCGTCCGCCGGCACCAGGTCCAGCAGCACCTCGGACCGCCTGCTCTGGGGGTCGGTGCACGGCACGCAGGGCGGGAAGGCGCGGTTGTTCTGCGGCAGCAGCGACAGGAGGTAGCGCACCTCGGCGATGCACGTCTCCTCGTCGTCGTAGGCGAAGTGGCACACGCCGGAGGTCTCGGCGTGCACGTCGGCGCCGCCCAGCCCGTTCTGGGTGATCTCCTCGCCGGTGACGGCCTTGACCACGTCCGGGCCGGTGATGAACATCTGTGAGGTCTCGCGGACCATGAACACGAAGTCCGTGAGGGCCGGGCTGTAGGCCGCACCACCGGCGCACGGGCCGAGCATCACGCTGATCTGCGGGATGACACCGGACGCCTTGGTGTTGCGCTGGAAGATGCCGCCGTAACCGGCGAGCGCGCTGACACCCTCCTGGATACGGGCGCCGGCACCGTCGTTCAGCGACACCAGCGGCGCACCGGCCGCGATGGCCATGTCCATGATCTTGTGGATCTTCGTGGCGTGGGCCTCGCCCAGCGCACCGCCGAAGATCCGGAAGTCGTGCGCGTAGACGAAGACCGTCCGGCCCTCCACCGTGCCCCAGCCGGTGATCACACCGTCCGTGTACGGCTTCTTCGCCTCCAGGCCGAACCCGGTCGCCCGGTGCCGGCGCAACTGCTCGACCTCCCGGAACGAGCCCGGATCCACCAGCAGCTCGATCCGCTCACGCGCCGTCAGCTTGCCCTTGGCGTGCTGCGCCGCCGTCGCCTTCTCGCTCGGCCCGGCCAGCGCCTCCGCCCGCACCATCCCCAGCTCGGCCACACGCTCGCGCGTGGTCGCCGACTCCGCGGAGACCCGAGGATTGTCATTGATGACCGTCACTGGACAACTCCCTCCTCGCGGTGCGGCCGGCGATGTCCCTACACGGGCAACAAACCGTTGCGACGGTTTGTTGGTGGCACGCACACGAATGTACCAGGGCAGGAACCCCCTGGGTCTACTGCCAGTTGTAGGGAGAGCGGTACGCCTCGAGGGCCCGTTCAGGGCTCCACAACGGGAATTCGGGCGTCTGCTCGGAGTCGGTGTCCGGGCCCTGTGCGGCCAGCAGCGAGACCAGCACGACGGTGACCGCGGCCAGCTCTTCCGGCGTGGCCCGGCCCCGCTCCACTCTAAGTACGGCGTCCGTGCTGCTCATCCGGCCGACTCCCCCTTCGTCGAAACTCTCCGCAACCGTCGGCCACCCCGCTCAAGAGCCGCTTTCGGCCCGGTCGAGAAACGTCGGCCGGCCGCCGCACCACCGGCCGGGCCGCCCACACCGGCCCGGCGCGGGGCCACCGGGCGGGGAAATCCGGTGACCTGCGCCGATGCGCGAAAGCCACGGCCGGGCAGGAGAAGGCGGCCGGGCCGCCCCGGCAAGCGGACCTCCTCCCGCCAACCAGCACCGCTTGAGGTCGGTGCTGAAGTCGGCACCGCCGCGCGCCCCCGCCCTCCCCGACGCGGCTTGTCGGCAAGGAGGAGCATGGCCACTCGCCCGTTCGGTACTGACCGCAGGCCGCACCGCGGCGGGGTCCGCCGCCTTCACCGCAGCCGCCCTCACACCGCTGCTGCGCGGCGAGGACCTGCCCGCCACGCAGGTCGTCGCCGCCGCGCCCGCCGTGGAGAAGTTCCGCCTCCCCCTGCCCCTGCCCCTGCCCCTGCCCCTGCCCCTGCCGAAGAAGCTCGTCCCCCACTCCACGGCCGACGGCGTCGACCGCTGCCGGATCACGTGGAGGCCGAGCACGTCTACCGCGGCCCGGCCTGCACCTGGCTGATCACCGACGCCGTCGAGCAGGCACTGCCGCTGCCCGCGGGGCCGTACGACGTCCCCCTCGCCATCCGCGACGCCCGCTTCGACGACAGCGGCCAACTGGTGTACGTGATGGGCGACTTCGGCAACCGCACCACGCTGCCGCACCGCGCCGCTGGCCAACCGCCGGGCCTACCCGTACTTCGAGATCGCCGCTCGCAAGTACCGGCTGCGCCTGCTGACCTCCTCCAACCTGCGCACCCTGCGGCTGCGCCTGGCCGACGGCGGGGAGATCGTACAGATCGGCTCCGACGGCGGCCTGCCGCCGAAGCCGTACGCCACCGACGCCGTGCCCCTCTCCCCCGGTGAACGCGCCGCTGCCGTCGGCGACTTCTCCCGCTCCCCATGGGCACGGGGCTGATGCTGCAGAACACCCTCCTCAGCGGCGGGCCGGCCGACCGGCTCGGCGAGGTGCTGCGCTTCGACGTGGTGCGCACGGCCACCGACACCAGCGGAGATCCCCGCCGTGCTGCGCACTCTGCCGCCGCTGCCCACGCCCACCGCCGAGCGGACCGTGGTGCTGAGCATGGACGAGACCGGCGCCCGCGACGCGGGGGCGTACGTCAACCGCAAGGCCTACCACCACGAGCGCGTCGACGACTTCGTGCGCCACGGCGCCAGCGAGGTGTGGACGGTCACCAACGCCGGCGAGCTGGTCCCGCACAATCCCCAACTGCACCTGGTGCAGTTCCGGGTGCTGGAGCGCAACGGGCTGCCGCCGGGGCCCGCCGAGTCGGGCCCGAAGGACACCGTGATGGTGATGCCGGGCGAGACGGTGAGGCTCCAGGCGACGTTCGACACCTGTCGCGGGACCTACCTCCACCACTGCCATCTGACCGACCACGCCGCGATGGGCATGATGGCCCGGTTCCGGGTGTCCTGACGACAGCGGCGCAGGGCGGCGGACCGGGTGACTCCGCCGCCCTGCCGCAGGCGGCGGAGCCCCGGGTACGCGCGTTTGCCGCGGCGGACGTCAGCGGCCGAGCAGCACCGGCAGCGAGCGGTACCCGTGGAGCATGAAGGTGGGCATCGGCTGGAGGTCGGCCGGCGCACAGGCCAGGGTCAGGTCCGGGAACCGCCCGAAGAGTTCGGCGAAGGCGACACCGGCTTCGATCTCGGCGAGCGGGGCCCCCAGGCACCGGTGCGTGCCGTGGCCGAAGCCGAGGTGGCCGCCGCGCCGCTCCCGCAGCAGGTCGAAGCGGGCGGCGTCCGGCCCGTGCCGCTCCGGCTCCAGACCTCCCCCGTGGAACGCGACGATGATGGCCTCGCCCTTCTTGATCAGCACTCCGTCCAGGTCGATGTCCTCGACGGCGTACCGCAGGGGCGCGAACGCCGGGGGCGTGTGGACACGCATGGTCTCGTCGATGACGTCGCTCCAGTCGGCACGGCCGGCGCGTACGTGCTCCAGCTGCTCGGGCTGCGTCAGCAGCGCGGCGACGGCGTTGGTGATCAGGACGGAGGTGGTGTCCTGACCCGCGGCGATCATCATGAAGAGAGTGCCGAGCAGTTCGTCCTCGGAGAGGCGGTCCTCCTCGTCCCGCGCCTCGATCAGCGAGGTGGTCAGATCGTCGCCGGGCTCCTTGCGCTTGGTCCTGACCAGCTCGGCGAGCAGCTCGTAGGCGCGCAGGCGCGCGGCGGCCACCTCCTCGGCGGTGAGGGTGCTGCAGAAGACCGTGTGCAACGCGGCGCTCAGTTCGTCCGTGGCGGCGCCCCGGGGGACTCCGTACAGCTCGCAGATGACTCGCAGCGGCAGCAGGTCGGCGTAGGAGGCGCGCAGGTCGACCGGAGTTCCGGCCGGCACGCGGGCCAGGTCGTCGAGGAGTTCCGCCGCGATCCGCGCGACCTTGGGCCGCTGGTTCTGCGACTGCCGCGCGGTGAAGGCCCCGGCGATCAGCCGGCGCAGCCGGGCGTGGTCCTTCCCGTAGGAGAAGAGCATGTTCTCGTTGGCCGCCCACGGGTACAGCGGCCATTCCTGGGTTATCTCGCCGGCGATGAACGCGGGCCAGTGCTTGCGGGCGTCACGGGAGACACGGTGATCCGTGAGCAGCCGCTTGACGTGCTCCTGTGCCACCACCGTCCAGGCGAGGACTCCGCCCGGCAGTTCCACCTGCACCGCGGGCCCCTGGCCCCGCAGCATCGCCGCCTCCGCGGCGAGGTCTCGCCCCGTCACGTCCAGGGCGTAAGGACATGCTGTCGTCGTCATCGGCGCTCCCCCCAATGGGCCTTGCCCAGTGTGTGTTTCGACGTGTCCGTACGCGCCCGGCCCGCGCCGCGTGGCCCCGGTCGTCCGGTTGCCGTTGCCCGGCGGGGGCCTTGGCCTTCGTCAGTCGACGAGCAGTGCTTCGGCCTCCTGGCGCAGTTTCATGGCCTGCTCATACACGCGGGCGCCGCGGTCCGGCGCCATGTCGAGCTGGATGAGCACGGCCGGTACCGCGATGCTCGACATCAGATGCCGCTCGACGGAGGCCACGCTTTCCGCGAGGTCGGCATGCTCCGTCATGATCTTCGACAGGATCTGGGCCCCGGTGAAGGCCGCCACGAACACCCGCGCGGCGTTCTGGACGTCGACGTGGGGCAGCACTTCGCCGTTCGCCTTGGCCCGGGTCAGCAGCGCGACATTGTGCTCGATCCAGCCCGCCATCGGGATCTTCCGGTCCAGGCCGTCCTGCGGGGACCCTTGCTCGACGGTGAGCCTGATGCTGCCGCGCACCAGAGGATCACCCAGCATGAGCATGTGGGAGAGCAGGAAGGTGGCGTCCAGGCCCTCCTGGAGGGCCAGCTCCTGCGGGGCCGGCTGCGGCATGGAGCCGAGCTGGTCGGCCAGCACCTCCTGTGCCAGCTCCTCCTTGGAGGAGAAGTGGAAGTACAGCGCTCCCTTGGTGACGTTGGCCCGCTGATGGATCTCCGAGATCGTCGCCGCCTCGTACCCGACCTCGGCGAAGACCGCGGCGGCGGCGACCAGGATCGAATGGCGTGTCCTGATCGCGCGTTCTTGCAACGCCACCGCCCACCTCCGCTTACAGGAAGAGCACTCAAAAGAAACCGGCAGGTTTGTATCCTCTCACCCACTCAAGGGAGGATCAAGGGACCCGCAAGATGCCCGGAATGCATCGATAGAGCCGCTTTCTAAAGTGCCGGTCGACCAAAGAAACCCTGGAGACGGTTTCTGTTCATCCCAACCCTCCCTTTGCGGCGGCTGTACATACCGGAACTCTCCCCTCCTGAATCGGGCATTCCGCTAACAAGGCGAGGCAGAACCACTGGAAGATCCGTAACGGGCCGGTCACGCTTTGCTTTTCCTTGACTTGTAAGAAAACCGGTAGGTCAGTATCTTCTTGCCACCGCACAGCCACGTCTTCTGGATCTGCGACTACGGGGGAGAGGGCCATGGTCCTTCTGACAGTCCAGCCCAAGGAACACTCCACAGCGTCAGGCAGCAGGGTCGTACTCCCGGGGCAGCGCCCCTCGGACGACCCGCGCCTGATCGGGGAGCTGACGTCGGGCCGCTTCGCACCACCCGCCCTCACACCCGCTCAGGAGCTGGCCCGCCTGCTCTTCGACCAGGAGGGCGAGCGCCACCGCGTCCACGCCCCCTGGCGCCGGCTCATCGCCAACGAAACGTTCCGTCACCGGGCGGGCCTCTCGCCCACCGAGCAGGTGACCGAGTCCTACGAACGCCTCCGCCTGGTCAACGACACCGTGGGCGACGCCGAGCGACTGGCGCGCGATCCGCAGCTGCTGGCCGGCTTGCACGAGTGGGCCGCGATCGTGGACGGCGGCGGGGGCCTGTGCACGGTCGCGAGCATCCACTACAACCTGTTCCTGGGCAGCCTCCTCGACCACGGCGACGACGGCAGACGCGACCTGTCACCGTTCACGTCCATGCGGCGCACCGGAACGTTTCTGTGTACCGAGCTGGAACACGGCAACGACAGCTTCGCGCTGCAGACCACCGCCGAGTTCGACCCGGACACGGGGGAGTTCGTCCTGCACACCCCGCACCCCGGCGCCCAGAAGTTCATGCCCAACACCAGCACCACGGGCGGGCCGAAGTCCGCCGTGGTCGCCGCCCGCCTCATCGCCGACGGCCGGGACCAGGGCGTCTTCCTCTTCCTCACCCCGCTCAGCGACGAGCGGGGACTGCTGCCGGGCGTCAAGGTCCGCCGGCTGCCCGTCCGCCCCGGCGCGCCCGTCGACCACTGCCTGACCGCCTTCGACCGGGTGCGCCTGCCCCGGGAGGCCCTGCTGGAGGCGGAGCACGGCCGGCTCGACGACAGCGGCACCCTCACCAGCACGCTGGGCAACCACCGCAAGCGGTTCCTGTGCTCGATCGGGCGGGTCACCGTGGGCAAGCTGTGCATGAGCGCCGCGGCGGTCGGGGCCTCCCGGGCCGCTCTGTCCGTCGCCGTCCGCTACGGCGAGCACCGCCACGTCAGCGGCCCGCGGGCGGGTGACCGCATCTCCGTCAACTCCTACCGCACCCACCACAGCAGATTGCTGAAGGCGCTGTCCACGGCGTACGGCATGACGTTCCTGCACCGGGCGGTCACCGCCCGCTGGGCCCGGCACACCCAAGCCGACCGGGCGGACGTGGAGCGCCAAGTGGCCGTCGCCAAGGGCTGGATCACCTGGCAGGCCCGCGCCATCGCGGCCGAGTGCCGTGAACGGTGCGGCGCGCAGGGGCTGTTCGCGGTCAACGGCCTGGCCGGCTTCCCCGATTACATCGAGGGGACGGTCACCGCCGAGGGGGACAACCTGGTGATCTGGGCGAAGGCGGCTGCCGAGCTGGTCTTCCACGGGGACACCGACGACCGGGATGCTCCGCCCACCCCGGCGGGGCGCGCCGACCAGCTGACGGACATCCGCTTCCTGCGCCACCTGCTGGCCCGCGCGGAGTCCATATGGCAGGCCCGGGCCCGCGTGTCGCTGCGTCAGGGCCCCTCCAAGGACCCGATCGGCCGCTGGAACAACGCCTCCTCGGCCGCCCTGGAGATGGTGTCGGTGCACGCCGCCGTGCGCGCGGCCGACGCCTACCTCGACGCGGTGGACCAGGCCGCGCAGACCGGGGCCCGCGACCTGCTGGAGGGCCTGTGCCGGCTGTTCCTGCTCACCCAGCTCGGCCCGCACACCGGTGACCTGCTCGCGGACGGCCACTTGAGCATCGAGCAGATCCACGCCCTGCCCCTCGTCCTGGACAGGGTGATGGCCGGCCTCGCGCCGCACATGATGACGCTGGTCGACGCCTTCGACCTGCCGGAGGCGTACCTGGCCGGGATACCCATCGCCAACAGCGGCAGCGTCCCCCTCGCCGACTACGCGGGCGTCACCGACTAGTGCCCCGGCGGGCAGCGTTTGCCCGTCAAGGAGCGGCGTCCGGTGCGTGCTCTGGGGGTACCCCCTGCTCGAAGAGCTTGGGGGAGCGCCGACCGGAAGCCCTCGTACTGGATGTACTCGGGCTTCCGGCCGGTGCGGCGAGAGGGCGTACCGGGCGTCGCGACGGGGCGAACGTTGCCTGCCGGGGCACTAGTAGTGCTTGGTCAGGTCGGTGTGCG